>DUGV01000090.1 GCA_013331225.1 Methanolinea sp. | reverse complement strand
GCGTTGGCAACGCCTAGTGATAACCACTACACTATCGGCGCAAATTTTGCTCTACACAATATGAGGTAATCGCTAATAAGGATATCGAATTCCTGGCAAAACGGGCATATGCTGCCTCTCCACCTGTAAGAATGGCCGGACCCCGGTCCCAATTTTCACGTATTGAAATGGAATAGCCTGCCCCCGGCCGGGTTGAATTTGTTTGCATGCCCTGGCATGCAGATGACATTTCCGGCAAAGTGGATATGCGTCCGTTCCCCTGATTATGAAGGAGACTCACGTCAATCCTGCACGATCACCCGGATGGCTTTCTTCCTGATCGAGACACTGACGCGGGAACCCGGTTTCAAGGCCATTTCTTCTGCGGTTTCCCGTATCATCACCGCGGTAAGCGTAATCCCTGCATCGATCTTTGCCCGGGTGAGGTACCCGGCCTGGGTGAGCGAGGTCACCACTCCGGGGATGACGTTTTCGTCATTGACAGGCGCCACCGGGCACGGATGGATTACCACTTCGTCGGCCCCGATGCAGAAGGTGACAGGCCTTCCTTCCGGCACGGCAAAAGGTGCACGCAACTGCATGCCCCCGGCATCGATCAGGCATTCCCCGTCCCCGGACGAGATTGTCACTCCTTCAATCACATTCTCGTACCCGATGAACTCTGCAACTCTCCGCGAAACAGGAGATTCATAGACCTCCCGCACAGATCCCTCCTGTTCGAGGCATCCGTCCATGATAAGTGCCATCCGGGTCCCGAGCGAGAGGATCTCGTGCCTGTCATGACTCACCTGGATGATGGTGAGACCAGTATCCTGGTGAACCTCCCGGAGTTCTTGGATGAAGTATTCTTTCATTGAAGGGTCGAGAGCCGAGAGGGGTTCGTCCAGGAGAAGGACACGCGGGCTGGTGGCCAGCGCACGCGCAAGGGCGACCCGCTGCATCTCTCCTCCTGAAAGAGTCATTGGTGACCGTGCACGGAGGTTCCCGATACCGAACCTGGAGATGAGGTTGTCCACGGTTCTCTTCATCTCCATTGCCGGGACCCCCTGCATCTTCAGGCCGAACGCGATGTTCTTTTCTACGTTCATGTGCGGAAAGAGCGAATAATCCTGGTATACCAGACCGACACCGCGTTTTTCGGGAGGGATCTGACTCACGTCTCTCCCAGAGAGGAGGATCCTCCCCTTGTCAGGGACGTAGAGTCCGGCGATCGCTTCAAGAAGGATCGTCTTCCCTGCCCCGGACGGGCCGATGATGAAGAAGTAATCCCCCTCCCTGACACGAAATGAGATCTCCTTTAAGGCAAACTCGCCGAGGGCAAGGCTTACGCGATCAAACGCGATCATCATATCTCCCCAGGTATCTTGTCACAATCCGCAGCACCAGGAACACCGAGAAACTTGCGACTATCATCAGGAACGCGATCGCACTGCTCTCCTTGAGCCCTCCCGTCGTGAACCGGTAGTAGATGAGCGTGGAGACAATCATCGGGTAGTAGGCGATCATGATGACTGCCGCAAACTCGCTGATCGCACGCCCCCACGCGAGTACACACCCGTTCAGGATATGCCGCGTGGAGAGAGGAAGCACGACCAGGACAAAGGCCCGGAACCGGCTCGCCCCAAGGGTGCGGGCAACGTTCTCGATGTGGAGCGGGACTTTCTGGAACCCTTCCCTGACGGTATTGATATAAAAGGGCATGGCGACAAAGAGCATGGCCACCACGATCCCGGGGAACGCGTCCTCGAAGACGATCCCGATATCCTTGAAGGGTGCACCCAGGGGGCCTCTCTGCATGAAGAGCAGGTACACCATGATCCCGGCCACTGTGTGCGGGAGCACGAGGGGAATGTCAATGAGGGCTTCAATAAGGCTGTTTAACCGGAAATGGGTCCTGGCAAGGACATACGCGAGCGGAGTCCCGAGTATCATGAGGACCCCCACCACCGCGAGACCCGCGCCGAACGTGAGGAGGATGGAATCTATCACCCGGGAGTCGAGTGCGACCTGGATGAGGAACGGGAGGTCTGCAAGCTGCGTGACCGTGATCGTCGCGAGGGCCAGGAACGCAAATATCACGAGCGTTGACCCGATAAGCGTGAATGCGAGCAGGCACGAGTCCGGCCGCCTGTACCTTACCCACGACGAGACCTTCCTCTTATCTGCCATGTCCTGCCCCGTTCCTTAAGGCCAATGCGAATCAGACCAATTGAGATGCATTATCCGCTTTTTTCAATCTGCATTCATCCCCGTCTGCTGGTAAAAAAGAGAAGAGGTCAGGATTTCATGGAGACCATGCCGGCGATCTCGGAGGGGACAGTCCCGTATCCTCCGGCAGGAACAATCGGTGGCTGGCCGTCAGCGGTGAGAATGGCCTGCCCTTCGGGGCCGATCAGCATCTTCACGAACAGGAGCCCGTAATCAGGGTGCTCGGCGATCTTGGGTACGGTGACTCCATAGACGATTGGTGCTCCCACGTACAGCGTTGTCCCATTGCCTTTCACTGCCTTTGTCTGGACGGTTGCGTACGCTTCTGCATAATCAACAGAGGAGAGGTCGATTGCTTCAGGGAGCTCGAGGTACTTGAGATCGTTCTGCACCGAGACGCTCCGGTACTCCCAGGCATAATCGAGGCCTCCCGCCTGGAGCATCTGGACAAGCTCGACACTCTTGGGTCTCACGGTAAGCTTGGTGCCGTCAGGTGACGGGTCGGTGGCATCGATCGTCCACATATTGCCACTCCTGGAGGTGGTAATCTTGCTGTGGGCGCTCACCAGGGTATCAAAGATCGTGTCGTCCTTATAATAATCCTCTGCGAGCTGGATGACCATGGGGGTCCGGTATCCACACGGATCCGCGTTGGGGTCGGAAAATGCCCACCTGACGCCCTCGCGGCCGAGGATCTCGTACCAGTTGTCTGCGGTAATCTCCGATGCGAACTTGCTCTTGTCCGTATATGCGATCGTCATCTGGTTCTTCGCAAACGTGAGATACCAGTCAGCGTCGTTCGGGACCATGTACTGTGGGATCAACGCATAGTCGGCCGATGCAACCACATCTGCCGGCTTGTCGAGATCGGTCACTTTCTTGATCACGTCAACACTGCCACCCGGTTCAAGGAGGACCTCGGTATTGGGGTACTTAGTTTCAAACTCGGCTTTCAGCTTCTCGAACGGGCCCGTCAGGCTTCCGGCATGAAAGACTTTCACTGTGATCTTTCCTGCCGGGGCAGTGGTCGCAGCCGGTGTTGCCGGTGCTCCCTGTTCCTGCGTGACACATGCACATGAGAGTACCAGAGCCGTCGCAATGAGAATGAGTACACAACTTTTCACAATTCGATTCATACACCACTTTTACCCGAGAATCTATAAATTACTAATCAATTGTAGTAAAAATAGTTACTTGGTATAATCAATTGATTTAACAGTTGGTGAGGGATCGAGCGAGGGTGTGTGCCAACGTCTCGCCTCCCCTGGCAGAGTGAAGGAGAACACACGCCGAACCCCGCCACCGGACAATTCAATGCCATGCGATATTCCCCCAGTACAATTTTCATCCTGAATCCAACATCTTAATTAAAAAAGACAGGGTAGATCTATAGCAATGATCCCCCTCCTGGTGGAATTCTCCAAAAAGACAGTGGTGATCTTCGGAGGCGGTGAGGTGGGAGCACGGAAAGCAGCATATTTTGCTCCGGAAGCAAGGGTGCATGTCTACAGCAGGTCATTCTCTCCTGGGTTCTCAGGGCTGAATGTCAAGCTGGATACCATTGACTTACATGGAGCCGGAGACGAGCGGCTCCCTGCACTTCTTCAGGGAGCGTTTCTCGCCATTGCGGCAACTCCTGATCGGGAGCTGAACAACCGCATCGGGGAGTTGTGCCTGGAGAGGGGGATCCTCTTCAACAATGCCGAGGGGGATGCCGGCGACCTGCTGATCCCCTCTGTGGTGAGGGGTGAGCGATTTCTCCTGGCTATAAGCACGGGGGGATCGAGCCCGGCGGTCTCTCGTTTCC
>DUGV01000263.1 GCA_013331225.1 Methanolinea sp. | reverse complement strand
CCGGCGGGAATCCGGCGCCTCGTAAATGGAATCGCCGAGCAGGATCTCAGGGTCCAGCCCGTGGAGGAAGAGGTTCATCAACGCCAGCCGGCGAGGCCGTTCCACCAGGTCCTTCCCATAGTAGGTGTGGTGCTTGATCCGGGGGGCAAGTTCGCGGTCGAACGCCCCTCCACCGGTCTGCTCCTTCAGCCATTCGTAGGAGCAGATGAGGAACCCGCCGGTCCCGCACGCCGGGTCCATGATGGTGAACTCCGTGTGTGCCCGGGGGTCCGGCTTCATGCACCGGACAATCGTCTTGATCAGGATACGCGGCGTGAAATATTGCCCGGCACCCTTCTTCCCTTCGCTCGCCGCCTTCTCCAACAGACCCTCGAACGCGGCAGCCTTCACATCGATATCAAGCGCAGTCCACTCCGTCTCATCAACAAGGCCAATCAGCTTCTTCAGGTTCACGGGATTGTGGAAACGCGAGAGCGCCCCTGCAAAGACATCCCCGAGGAGACCTTCCGCCTTCCCAAGCGTCCGGAGGAGATCAGTATAGTGATCGGTGAGATCCGTCCCTGACGTATCCTTCAGGGTATCCCACGAGCATCCGGCGGGAAGTTCCAGGCTCTTCTCATGGGCCATCTTGAGGAAGAGGAGATACGTGATCTGCTCGATATAATCCCCATAGTCAATCCCTTCATGCCGGAGGGTATGACAGAACCCCCACAACCGCTGTACAATATCGCTCAAGCCGCTATCGCCTCATTCAATTCCCTGATTAAGATCGGGAGATCCGGCCCAAACAACTGGCTCGCTCTCCGCAGTCCCCCATGATCGCTAAAAACGGGGAGATTCTCAAAGTCCTCTTGATCGATGGAGAGATTGGCAATTAAATGTTCCCGAATTCTCCCGAGCCAGGCCTGTTGTTCAGGGATGAAGGTCTTTCCCCTCGTCACCCGGTCAAATGCCCGGGCCACCCGCTCTTCTGCAGTGAAGAGTCCTTCCTCTTCCCGTGCAGCATGCTTCACCATGGAGATGATATCGACCAGCGGCTTATGATAACGGACCTGGTGCGCACGCTGGAGATTCTCTATCGTGAACCGCATCGGGGTTGCTGCCAGTTTCTTCTTCAGCTCAGCAATGGCGTCCGTGCTCCACTCCTGCGGACGGTTGAGGAGAATGCCGATGGCTTCGATGTGATCCGGATTCTCCTTCACGAACCGGGAAAAGACCGAGAGGCAATCCTCAGGCTTATACTCCTTCCCCTCAGCATCCCGGACCAGCCACTTCGACGTGACCGTGTCCTGGGTGGTGTCATCCACAAAGAATGTCCGGGGTGGCCGCGGGTACGTGACGAGGAGGTTCTGGAAATCGGGATTGCGGAGGAGTGCCATCGTACCGGAAAAATCCTCCTGCAAGCGTCGTTCCAGGGAGATCGCGAACCGCCTCACATCGCCGTGCTCGATGAAGGCAGCAAAGAGGTCACGGGCCTCCCCTGACATCTCCTTGTCAATCCGGTTCAGACGCTTGACCAGCACCCGGGTATTATACGCCCGGTCCCGGTTATTCCAAATCTCTTCGATGATCTGCGAGATTGGCTTGGTCTCCCGGAGCGGAGGTTCCGCGGTGACCCCGGTCACCTTCTTGAAGTACTCCAGGAGAGAGCCCCCAAAACAATCAAAGACCACGAAATGGGATTTTTCAGGGATATTCTCTCCTTTCCGGGTCCCTCGCCCCATCATCTGTTCAAAGAGGATACGGGATTTCACGGTCCGGAGAAAGACGATATACTCAAGGTCTGGGATATCGACTCCGGTCGAGAGAAGGTCCACCGTGACCGCGATGCCCGGGGTCGGACGGTTCCGGAACTCCCGCAGGTGCTGGAGGGGGCGGTCCACCTTCCCGGTGATCTTCTGGACAAATGAATCTCCACGACCAAAGATATCCCGAGCGAGATCCACCAGCTGATCGGCGTGGGAGATATGGGGCACATCCTGCTCGGCAAAAATGAGGGTCTTTGGGAACCGGCCGTATCGCTCCTGGTGCTCATCGGCATACTTCTTGATCTCTTCCAGAATCTTCCGGTTAGAGTCCCATGAGGTGATCTTCTCCTCGATTTCAGTCGTCCCAAACTCTCGTTCGTCCTCGAGGACATCAACCCGGCGGGCTCCTGACTCCGGATCTACCACATCGACAATCTCACCCTCATGGAGGAAGATGCCATTCATCCTTACCCCTGATTCGATGGCTACCACATCATAATCGACCAGGTGCCCCTCTCTCACTGCCCGTTCGAATTCATACCGGTATACGATATCGCGGAAATAGGCAGTAGTATGTGCTGCCGGAGTCGCGGTAAGTCCAATTTTTACCGCGTCAAAATGATCGAGGGTATTCCGCCACACTGAGATCTCTGCCGTAGTATATCCCCTATGGCATTCGTCAGCAATGATCACATCGAACGCATGGATAGGGATATCCAGTTTCCGGGCATCATCATCGCTGGATTCATCGCATGACGTGAATACCGAAGAATGGCCGAAGAGGTTGATGGTCATTCGCTGAATGGTGGAGACATAGACAAAGGCAAGGCCTGGCTGCGGATTGGTCAGGTAGGACTCTGGTATGACCGTGCTATCAAATGCTTCACCCTCCTCCAAATCCCCCTGCTGGAACCTCTGGCTGTAGACCTCATAGGTCTTATTAAATTTCAGACCTTGCTCAGTCTCAAAGGATGCGAATGCCCGTAGAGCCTGGGCAGCCAGGGCCCGACGGTCTACCAGAAAGAGGACTCTCTTTGCAGCCCCGGACTTCATCAGGCGATAAATGAGGTTCACGATAGTGAATGTCTTCCCGGTACCCGTGGCCATTGCAAGGAGCATCGTGCGTTTCTTCTCGGCTATCGCGGTTCCCACAGCCGTGCAGGCTTCCCCCTGATAGGGACGCATCCGGGGATTATCAGGGATGCTGGAGAAGCGTTGTATGGCGGTATCGAAGTCGCGGGTAAGCATCTCCCGCAAGGATAAGGGAGTATGAAATTTTGAGATCTGGCGTGACCTGTTCAATGGATCACGAATATCATGGTACCATATCACTTCTCCATTGGTCGAATAGAGAAATGGCACATAAAATTCCCGAAAATGCACAGAGTTCTTCGTGGCTCCCTTGGAATAGCGTTCAGCCTGGGTTAATACATTCTGTGGACCAAGAGAGAGTTTCTTCGCCTCAACCACTCCAAGGATGACACCATCGACACAAAGAGCATAGTCTGCAGGCCCATTCTCTGTCGGATACTCCTCGATGGCACAATTCTGGTAAAAAGAAAGAGGTTTTCCCTCATCATAAGGAACGACGGTCCAACCGGCAGCCTGTAATTTTGGATCGATTCGCAGCTTCCTGGTCCTCTTCTCGCTCTCGTATGTCATTTCCTTTTCACCAGAGAATAGTAGGGTGTCTCGTTAGCAACCGAATACAATAGATTCAAAAATAGACTAAATAAATGTAGCCCGAATAAAAGTTCATTACAAAAACTTCTCATTATTGTGCAATTAATAATTCAAGAGCAAAAAATCACTTAATCGGAGATCCGCCTCAATATTTTTAACCAATTTATCACCACCTCCCTCCAGCCCTCAATTGAGGGCAGGAGTATCAGCAACATGGCAGACTTTGTCGAACAGAGCGTCACCAAGAGTGCCGTTCGTGAACTGACCACCCCGTTTGCGGATGCAGCCGCACTCACGATTGTCGTGAACTCGGTGATCAGCACCAATCCCTTCGGGTGCACCTCCTACGAAGTAGGCGGTGTGACCATGGACCCGGTCACCAAGACCAGGGAGAGCTATAACGCCCGCATCCTCTATCAGGATGACGACGGGAAGACTGTCGGGACCGTGTCCGTGCGTACCCCGACCACCGCGGCCTTCGGCACCATGAAGACCGAGGTCCTCGGCGATGCCGAGATGACCGCGGCCATGGGCGGCGACCCGGTGAATGACCAGGAGCGGGAGACCTATTCCGTTGCCCTGCGGTGTCACGACCCCTCCGGGGAGACCTACTACGTGACCTTCACCCGCGACCAGGTCCGCGTCAGTTCCTACCAGGACGACGCAATACTCGCACTCGTCGAGGCCTGGGCCGACACTGTGCCCGCACTGGCGTGAGCAACGAACAGTAACTATCCCTTTCCAGGGAGGGAGGGACCATGGATGAAGGATTCATGTTCCTCCTCGGCGTGTGCCTCGGTGGCCTGACGATGCTCTTTGTCATCCTCAGGATCATCACCGGGATGCACGACCGGATGGAGCAGAACCTGGGGAAGCGGTGACCAATCACCACTTCCCTCTGACGGCGGGACCTCCCCCTGGAGGTGAATTCTATGGAACAAGAACTTGTCCAGATTTTTGAGCTGCTTGTGGCGTTAGTGGCGGCCATCGTCGCCTACTGGCAGCACCGGCAGA
>DUGV01000216.1 GCA_013331225.1 Methanolinea sp. | reverse complement strand
CCGCCCCTCGATGATCCGCTGGAGTTCGAGATCCAGTTTCTCCCTTCCCTCAAGCATCTCGGCAAGGTTCGACCTCCCGATCACCTCCCGGAGGGCAGTCTGTGCGGCCCAGCTCACGGCGGTCCGGTAATCCTCGACCTCGAGTGCCGCGCGCTGGGGATCGACCACTTTCCAGAAGAGGACTGCCTCAACGTCGACCGGGACCGTGTCCTTCGTGAGCGTCTTTTCTGCGGTGAACGATGTGGTGATGATGCGGGTATCTATCCAGTAAGCAACAGTCTCAACAATCGGGGTGATAATAAAAACACCGGGACCATAAAGCCCCTTGTACTTCCCAAGCCTGAGCACCACGGCCTTCTCCCACTGGTTTGCAATCTGGAGTGCCGCGGCAAGGTAGAGCGCAACCACAAGCGCTGCGAGCGCAATCCCAAAGAAGATGGCCTGTCCAGTGAGGATGAAGAGGGAATACGAGACCCAGAGGCCCAGCAGGAAGAGTATCAGGAAGATGGCTGCCTGGAGGGGGTTTGGCTGCTTCATAGGTGTGCACTCTCGGTCCTCATCCCATAATGGTATGGGTAGTGGAACCGGCCCAATGTATGAAGAGATGACTTGTTTCTTTCTTGGGTTAATGCCGGCAACATTCACCGCCGCCGTTTGACCATGTCGAAGGCGTACCGTGCAACCCCAGGGCCCACGTAGCCACACCTACGGATGGCGTACACTTCGAGACCGACACCCTCGTATTCATTCTGGATTGCCGGGACCTGTGAAGCCTTCTTGAAGGTGTAGAAATGGATGGCCCCCCCTTCCTTAACCATCGGGAGAATTGAGAAGAGTGCCTGATCATGCCCGTACGGGGCCGGGACGATCGCCCGATCGAATTCGGCTGAAATTTCAGGGAGGACTTCCTCAACATCGCCTTCGTGGACGAAAACCCGGGCCACCACCCGGTTGAGGGATACGTTCTCCCGAAGGAAGCCGCAGGCGAGCGGGTTCTTCTCAATCGCAGTCACCAACGCACCGCGGCTGGCCGGGGGAATGGCAAAAGGACCCACTCCCGCGAATGGGACCAGCACCTCTTCGCCACTTCTCACCTGCATCCACACCCGCCGCCGTTCAGATGCCAGCCTCGCAGAGAAGAACGTAACTTCCACGTCCAGCCTGTAGCAGAACCCATATTCCCTGTATAAAGTGGTGGTGGAGTCAACACCCAAAATCACCTCCAGGTTCGCCACACGCAGGTCTCCCCGGGGGATCTGTTCCCGGGCTGCAACTATGCGAACATTGCGATGCCTGGAGATGATCGCCCCTGCTACAAGGTGCCTGAATTCATGCAGTTCAGGAGGGAGTGAGATGACCGCAATGTCGCCGATGACCTGGAAGCCATCCGGGATCCTTTTGGCAACCTCTTCAGGAAGCATTCCCCGGAAATCATCCTTCAAAGCCATTGTATGATACCAGGTGATTGTCGCAGGGACGAAAAAAACTTCCACGAGAAGAGGAGACCACACATGAAGTACGACTCCCTCCACTCAAGTTTTTTTTAGGAACTGGTGGGATCCGGTGCCGGGCCGGAAGAGAGTGGCCCTGTCTCCATGACCTGTCCGTTATGGGATATGGTGACTGATGCGGGATCGGGGCCCCTGATATGCACTCTGAACTGGTACGTGCTCGATGTAAACTTTACCCAGGTATCGCAACCATTGCAACGGACGGTATACAGTCCCTGTGCTGCTACGTTCTTTCCCGCAGAAGAACCCTCTCTCTCAAAACAGAGATAGAAAGAACCAATTGCAACCTCGTCCCCACCGAGAGTGGTCCTTTCAAGGATATGAATATCCACATCGCGCACGGCAATATGGAATGGAGCAAGGAACTGCCTGAAGAAATCCGACTGGCACCCGCAATCGGTGTGTGAAATAACCTGGTGTGCAAGGAGAAACTGGAGCAGGATCTCCCCCATCCGGGACTCACACCGTCCATTCACCGGTGGTTCCCCCCTGTCCCGGATTCCCATTCTCTGGTTAAAGGGGAGGCTGAAGTCAGGAGCACGCTCCACGCCCAGGTAGATAGTGTCTGGTTCTTTCTGCACGATCGTTGAAGCATACTCTCTCCAGTGAACCCTGACTCCAGTGAGTGTGTTGAATGTGTGGTGCCATATTTATCACGGAGTTTCATATTCATCGCAGCGATGAATATTCATCATCACAATGAATGTGAATCTCATCGGCAATTCTTCATCTCATGGAATACGCAAGTACATACCACCATGAGATTACGGGCCAGGATGAACGTCGCTCCTGGCTTGATTATATAGAAAAAACATGGGAATTCTTCCTGTACAGCTCGCTCTATCTCGGCATCGCCGCCGCAGGGATGGCATACGTGACCTGCCTCATCGAAGGTGCAGGCTTCTCCCTTCCGGCCGCCGCAATACTTGGTCTCGTGGTCTTTTCGGTTTATAACCTGAACCGGAAGACCGACGAGGCAGAGGACGCCCTTAACCATGCCAGCCGTCACAGGATCACCAGTACATTCTCCAGCCCGCTTCTCGCAATGGCAGTTATCGCGTACGCAGCCGCCCTGTGCCTTGCCGCGCCGTTCGGGATCGCGGCCCTTGGAATCACCCTTGTCCCTCTCGTCGCAGGATTGCTGTACAGCTTGCCGCTCCTTCCACCAACGACAGGGTATCGTCGTCTCAAGGAAATTCCGGTTTGCAAGAACCTGGTGGTAGCTTTCTCCTGGGGTCTCTCCTTCTCACTTCTTCCTGTCGCCATCGCTTGCATCGACCCGGGCCCCGCAACCCTTGCTGCGTTTTTCTTCATCTTCAGCTGGACATTCATTGCGTCGGTCCTTCCTGATACCAGGGACCGTGCCGGTGATGCGGCAACCGGCGTGGTCACCATCCCCGTTCTCTTCGGCGTGCCGGGGACCAGGAGGCTTCTTTCCGCGTTCAATTTAATTTCAGGATTTCTCCTGCTTGTTCCCTGGACCAGTGTCCCGTCACGGATTGGAGCCGTTTTGATTGCCTTTTCCCTCATGTATTCACAGGCATGCATCATTGCAATCGGCCGCACGTGCCATGAAGGGTGTCTCTGCGATGTCGTGTCAGATGGGCAGTTCATTCCCATCGCGATATTAGGGTTTCTCGTTGCCAGGGGGTTCCCCGTCTTTGGGACATGGGTACTATGAAGATCCCTTGTTGGATTGTCCCTGTCGGATTCCGATCGAATGACATATTTCCCGGTCAGCAATACATGTATCTGATATGGATATCCTGGAGATCTACCATCAGCATTCCAGGCTGATCCACTCCATCTACAACTCGCGCCTCAAGATCCAGGTGCTGCTGGCTCTCCTAGAGGGCAAGGCGTCGCTGTCGACACTCCGGAGCATCACCGGCAGCACTTCCCCGGCCCTCATTCCCAAGATACGGAACCTCGAAGCACTTGCACTGGTGGAGGCCGAGGGGTACGAATATCGACTGAGTACCCTTGGGAAGGTGGTTGCAGAAGAAGTGAAGAGCTATGTGACCCTCATGGGGGGCATCGCCTCCCATCAGCAGTTCTGGGTCACTCACGACCTCTCGGGACTCCCTCCCCGTTTCCTCGCGAGAATTGGTGAGCTGCAGGTGTCGCACATCCAGACCGATACGACAGTTGACATGTTCTCGGTCTACACGCATTACCTGGCTATACTCAAGGAGGCTGCCTATATCCATGGCATATCGTCTGTTGCAAGCCCTGGTCTGGCCCAGTTCCTCTCGGAGAAGGTCGACGAGGGGGTTCCGGTAGAGTTGGTCGTAAGCCATGAGGTGATCGATATTTTGAAGCAGGAGCCCCATGCGAGCCACATGAAGGCTCTTGCATCTTCTGATAATTTCCATGTCTGGGTCACGAAGGAAA
>DUGV01000112.1 GCA_013331225.1 Methanolinea sp. | reverse complement strand
GGTAATCGTCCCCTATGTTGAACCCGCCGATATAGCAGGTCTTCCCGTCTATTATGGCGATCTTCCGGTGATTACGGTAATTGTACCGAAGGTTCAGGATCCGCAAAAATGAGGGGAAGAAGAACGCGACTTTTCCACCAACAGCCTTGAATTCATCGAAGAAATCACCTGGCAGGCCGGCGCATCCGAGCCCATCGCAGAGGAGCCGGACCTCGAGGCCTGCACGGGCCCGCTCGGTGAGCGCCTTTTTCATCCGGTTTCCAATCCCGTCGTTCTTCCAGATATAATACTCGAGGTGAATAAAGAGAGTCGCACCCTGTATATCCTCAATGAGAGCGTCAAACTTCTCATTTCCATCAGCAAAGACATTGACATGATTATTGAGCGTGAGGATTGCATCGTTGTTCTCGAGGAGCATGCAGACCATCCTCCGCAATTTCGTCGAGGTATGGTCTGCCCGGGTCATCGCACCCTCTTTCTTCAACTCCTCCTTCTCGGATTCAATAATCTCCCGGAGTTTCTGATCTTCCTCTTTCTTGATGCAGAACATCCTGTCTTTCCTATAGGTCTGCCCGAGAAAGAGATACAGGATAAAACCGGCGACGGGCAGCAGAAGGAGTGCCATGACCCAGGCGAGCGTTGCACTCGGGTTCTTCCTCTCAAAGAACACGACACTGATAACAAAGCCGATATTTAAAACGATGATGAAAAGCAACACCGTGTCCCATATCATGAGCCATTCGATCATTCGTTCAGCCTCAATAACATGATATGCGTATACCAGCATTGCGTCCGGGAGTAATTAAAGGGCAGAGATTTGAATGATGGGCTCATGCATATACGCCTTGCTGACCACATACTCCTCTTGCACATGAGGATCACTCAATCAGTCCATGCACTCTGCATCCCCTTCCAGATATCGGCAGCCCCGGGCATTGTTCTCGACCGGTCCGTGTATTGTTCCATCGTTTTCGGGGAGACCATTACTCTCATCGACACCGGAGTTGCGGGCAGCGAGAGCCTGATCTTTGACACCATCAGGTCGGCTGGTCGCCACCCGTCCGAGATTGAATGGGTCATCCTGACCCATTCCCACCCCGATCATATTGGCGCTGCCGCATCTATCCAGGATGCAACCGGCTGCAGCATTGCGGCCCATCCCGCTGAACGGCAGTGGATAGAGGATGTGAACCTCCAGAACCATGAGCGGCCGGTACCGGGTTTTGCTTCCCTCGTCAGCGGATCGGTGCAGGTGGATCGCGAATTAATCGATGGAAATATCATATTCCTCGACAAAAGCAGAGAACTTTCACTTGAGATCCTCCATACGCCGGGCCACACGCCTGGATCCATCTCCCTCTTTATGGATTGCGAAGGAGTGCTCTTCTCGGGCGATGCCGTCCCTGTCGCAGGAGAACTGCCGATTTACGAGGACGCACCCGCCTCCGCCCGGTCCATCCGGCGGCTCCAGGGAATCGCCGGGATTGAGGTCCTTGTATCGGCATGGGATGCACCGAGGAGAGGAGAAGAGGCTTATGATCGGCTGGAACAGGCGACAGGATATCTCCAGAGGATCCACGAAACCGTATGTGCGCATCGGGGAACAGATTCCAGAGACCTCATGGCACTCTCCAGGAAAATTGCCACTTCCCTTGGCATTCCCCCTGTTGCATTCAACCCCCTGCTCGCAAGGACCTTTGCCGCACACCTTCGTGTGTGCAGATACCAGAACATTCTTGAAAGCTTCTAAAAAGAAGAGTCCCTTTTGCAGATCTGAGCGAGAGTCCTAATTTTTTCCAGTTGACTGATCAGAACAGAAGAAGAGATGATCAGTGGTGATGGCATTTGATTCTTTTGTGAGTGGGTCTCGCGAAATAAATGCAAACGCATTCCTCACATGGCACGAGTGATACCAATTATTCCTGCCTGGCTCTCCACTCTTTTATGACCCTGCTCTTTTGAACCGTCTCTCTGATAGGGCGGACCATGTAGGAGCCCATGTCCTTCTCAACCTTCTTCCTGACACCCGGGATGGCGAGGAAGAGTGAGAATGCCCGGGTCCCGATCCGCTGCAGGTAGTTTTTTGTAGGGAAGTCATAGTAGCCATGGGACCGGTAGTACCGGTCGTCTGCCTGAAATATTGCCCGCATATGTGCCCATATCTCGTCCCGAAAGAGCTTCCTTCCAGCGATGGCTGAAAACATGACCGGGGCAAAGTAGCCCTTATCTGCGAACCTGACCGAGCGCTCAGCAAGTGCGGCGAGGGCTGCGTCGATTTCGCCCGGGTTTCCCGGTTCGCTGGTCACTATCCCGACAAGGTTCGCCCCGCCGATCACTGCCCGGGAAGCGAGGACTTCTCTCAGGTTCGGAAGGTGTGCGAGCGGCCCTTCCACCAGGTATCCGACCTGCTTTCCCTTGAGTGCAGGAACGTGCCCATTGAAGAAACTCCGGTCGTTCCACTGCTTCCACGTTGCTGACAGGTATCGATCCTGAATGGTCCCGCCCATGATCAGGATATCGGCCGGAACCACGTATCTCTCCCAGAAATCGCGGAACCCATCCTGGTATACGCACGTATTGTCGAACGCACACCGGCAGCAGCCAAGGCAGCCCCCCTTCATCAGGGAATCCCCGATATCGGCAACCGTGGCCTTCCCGCCAAATAGTGCAGCCATCCGGCGGACCATGGCCTCCTGGTCGGAACCAGGTTTTGCATCATGGAGGATTACCACCCGTCTCCCATTGGTATCCACGACAGTCGATTGGGTGGAGGGATAATAGGTGGGTGAGACCTTTGGTAGCGGGAGAAATTCGCGCGTGATGGCCCTCTTTTCTGAAATTGCATCAAGAAAGTCGGAGAAAAAGAGCAGCAGACGCTTCTGTTCGACTTCGGATTTCAGGTCTTCCATGTGGGCCGAGTAGGACCCGGCGTGGTGCATGCCGAGGTCTTCGGAGATCCCATGCAGGTAGGAATGGGCGGTGTGATCGAAGTAATGGATAGAGGTGGTGAGTGCCGCAGAATATTTCTGCGAAAATGCCGATCGGGCATCCCGTTCAAATGCCATCTCGATGAACCGCTTCAGCTGGCCCGGGACGAGCATGAAATAGACCGGTGTTGCAAAGACCACGCCGTCGGAATCATGGACTTTCGCGAGCGCCTCGTCCCATGCCTCCCGTTGCTGCTCCATCTTCTTGATGTCCCGTCCCGCATGCACGACCGGGAAGGTATGTTCTGGAAATGCCTGCTCTATGAACCGGACATACTGCAGGGTGATACTCTCCTCACCCTTGGGGCTCCCGGAGATGATGCATATCTTCATACTAGTCTTCCCCCAGAACCAATCCTAGTCCTCGGGGGCCTCCTCTGGGTTGCTGTCGAAGATCTTCAGCATCTTCATAGCCATGGCGTGAAAAGCATCCGCCTTGACGATGGCAATGCCCCTCTTCTCATCTCCCAGCACAAGAAGCGTATCGCCAGGTTGGATGGAGAAGACCTCCCGGGCTTTCTTCGGGATGACGATTTGCCCCCTCTCACCTACCTTTACGGTGCCGAAGATGTGTTTCCCTTCATGGCTCTCTTCAAACATGACTTTTCACACTAATCATATCTCTCATATATTCGTATTTGTATGATTAATATGATAAATGTGTTGGCGGGAGATCGAGAGAGGACTTTCCCTTCCGCCCTGACGAGCGAAGGCAGGTTCGGCCTCCCTTTATCCCGGCCATTCATCAAGGCAGACCATTCCATTCGGGATGAAAATGACCATCAGGAAAAGATACAAAGAGATTAGAGTTTATCCCAGGTGCAGTCTTAACATCTGGGACATGGAGGTAAATCATCAGTGTCATTGTCAAGGAGAATCACCTCTCTGTATGTTCGACAACGGTACATCCCTTTTCCTGGTTTATCGCCACACGTAGATCCCGTGATATATCCCAACTATCCTCAATTAAAATTATTGTGATCATCCCGCTCCTTTCCACATGACGCACACCGCGACGTGTGCACATTGATCACACCCCCGCATTCCTTACAGGTCCAGCGTTCCCGCTCGATCCTCACAAAAGCCCGGATGCCATGCTCCCTGATTGTATTGAGATTCTCGACCATGCTCATTCCATACTTCGTCCGGTACCGCTTGTCCAGTTGTGTGAGCCGTCGGCAGGGATACTTCTCGCAGGTATGACGGTACCGGTCCCGAACATGCTCGCAGGTCGCGATCGTACAGTACCTCCTGCATGAACAGTTCGCGGAATAGCACCCATCGCAGTGGTTCTTCTCCCGGAGATAAGCCATGCAGATGGCACAGTCCATCCCGCAGGGTGCGATAAGCGTGGTCTGAAAAGGGTTCTTCGCTGCCATCAGATCTGCTTCTCGCTTCAGGCATTATTAAAGGATTTACCCGCTTGTTCCCCAGTTTCCAGGTAGTTGTGCATCCGGGTCCCTAAACCTTTTCCGATATTTCCGGGATGGATTAAAATGGTGATCTCAGCGGGAGTGGGGGAATTCAGGGACTGTTTTGAGCGAGAGGAGCATCCCGAACCTGGCAAAGGGTCTTACCCACATACTGGCTGCCACCGCGGGATATCCCCGGACCATCTGCATCATCAGAAAACAGGAAGGATCCACCCCAGGATCATAGGTGTCGCAAGCAAATACCACAGATATGCGAGAGGAGAAAAAAGAGTCCAAGAACCCATCAGGTCGGCCCGGCAGGACTCATCTCATCGTCAGGGAGTGCGACGAGCGTCATTATCTCCATCCGGTCCAGCAGTTTCAGGGCCAGGTGCATCGCGACTTTCTCATCAGGGGCTTCAAAGATCGCGACGGCATCATATCCCCCGGGAGTCCGGTAGATCTCCCTGTATTTAACCTTTCACTTTGTATCGGCCTCAATATCCCTCATGTTCTCGGCAACCACATCTGTCGAGAGGTCCTTCTTGAACTTCGCCAGTGCGATAAAATGAATCATTCACCTCATCCCTTATTGCGGGCACTTCAGCATATGAAGGGGGAAATTTAGATGTGGGTCATTGGAGGCAGAGATGAGTGTTCATCACCCATTTTCACTGCCCTCGCGTTACACGCGTTGGCCAGAGTGGCCCGGTAACCCCAAAGATTCAAGATTTTCTGTGCCCACGTTCCTGTAATGGTTGATGCGGAGAGATTCTGGGCTCACGCGGCCAGCGTCTACGATGATGGAATAGATTACGTTTTTGGGAATTCCATGCGGCAGATCCTCCTGGATGCCTTGAAGCGAGAGTCAAACCTTGGCAGGACCGTAGAGTTTGGCTGTGGTACCGGATATTATACATCGCTCCTTGCAGAAATGTCCGGGAGTGTAGTTGCGACCGACATCGCCGAAGAGATGCTCGAA
>DUGV01000299.1 GCA_013331225.1 Methanolinea sp. | reverse complement strand
CGTTTCATGTCGTATACCTCCCGTTGATCTCCACATACTTCTCCGTCAGATCGCAGCCCCACGCCGTGGCCTCCCCATCTCCCGCGGCGAGATCCAGGACGAAGAGGACCTTTTTTCCCTTCATTAGGGCTTTTGCACGGGCGAGGTCGACGACGATCTCGCCGCTTTCCACCAGCGGCACTGATTCCGTGCCGTTTCCCATCCAGAGGTTCACGCAATCCGGGTCAAACTCCACGCCTGCCCTCCCCGCCGCGGCAATTACCCGTCCCCAGTTGGGATCGGCGCCGTACACCGCGGTCTTCACGAGGGGTGACCCGACCACCGTCTTTGCCACCGTGGCCGCCTCCTCCTCTCCCGGGGCTCCCTTCACCGTGACCTCCAGGAGCTTGCTTGCACCCTCTCCATCTTCAGCGATCTGTATGGCGAGCATCCGGCAGCACTCCTCGAGGGCCTGCGAGAACTCGCGTGGATTGACGCGTCCTGCCTTTCCTGTCGCGGTGCAGAGCGCAATATCATTGGTGCTCATGTCGCCGTCCACCACCACGCGGTTGAACGTCCGCCTGGCTGCAGCCTTGAGCGCCTCACGAAGTGCGGGGGCGGGCACCTCCGCGTCGGTGTAGATGAATGCGAGCATCGTCCCCATGTTGGGGGCAATCATCCCAGAACCCTTTGTGATCCCGCCGACCGAGAAGTTCTCGCACCTGACGAGCGCGTGTTTCTCGGTGATATCAGTTGTCATGATGGCTCGGGCGGCACGCACCTCGGCTTCTTCGCTCCTGGCAAGGTTCGGGGCGACCCTTTTGCACTGGTCCCGTATGAGGGGAAGGTCGAGGTAGCGCCCTATCACTCCGGTACTGGCCACTCCCACCTCCTCAGGGGTGACGTGCATCACCTCTGCACAGATCTCGGCCATCTCCGCGGCATCCCGGTAGCCCCTGGCCCCTGTGTATGCATTCGCGCACCCGCTGTTTGCCATGACCGCCGAGAGCACGCCCCCGCGGATACGCTCCTCCATCAAACTAACCGGCGGGGCCTTCATGAGGTTCGAAGTAAATACTCCTGCCGCCTCGCCTTCAGCCCTTATCAGGGCAAGACCAAACTTTCCCTCCTTCAAGCCCCACGCTGTCACCCCTTCCACGCCGCAGATGCTCTTCATTCAGTGACTCCCTCCATTACTGGCCCGGAGCCGCCACTCCCCGGACGATATCCGCCCGGGCCACGATCCCGACGAGGGTCTCACCCCTGACCACGGGAAGACGCGCGATCTTCTTCGAGAGCATCACCGACGCAGCGTCCTCGATCTCCTCGTCCTCGCGAACGGTGATTGCGGGGTGACTCATCACCTTCCTGACCTGGATATTCCCGATGGATGCAAGAGCGTGCTTCGTCTTCTCCCAGTTGATGATCTCCCTGATCGGCACCTCGATGACCTCAAGCGGGGAAGGAAGCCACAGATCGTCTGAGATCTTCCCTGTCTCGAGCAGCCTGAGAATGTCGGACTCCGTGATCATTCCCACCAGCTTCTCGCCGTCCATTACAGGGAGACCCCCAATCTTGTGTGCACGGAGCAGCGCGGCTGCGTCCCGGACCGGGGCGTCCCCCTGGACCGTGACCGGATTCTTTGTCATAACCTCTCGTATCAGCATTCTTTTCATTCACCTCGTTCAGGGAAGCAGCCCTGCACCCGTGAGGCCGTCACGTTCGTCAAAGCCGCAGATGATGTTCATGTTCTGGATTGCCTGGCCGCTCGCACCCTTGCCAAGGTTGTCGATGGCCGATACCGCCACCACCCGGTCACCCTCGCTCTCCACCCTGATATCGCAGAAGTTGGTGCCTCTGACCGCTGCAAGTACCGGGTTCTGAAGCCTGACAAAGAACTCCCCCTCGTAGTAGTTCCGGTAGAGAAGCTCGACCTCCTCCTGCCCTATCGGCTCTTTTAGCAGGATATGGGCGGTAGTGAGGATTCCCCGGTTTACCGGGACCAGGTGCGGAGTGAAGTAGCACTTTGCATGGGAACCGAGGCTTACGAGCTCCTGCTTCATCTCTGCAAGGTGCCGGTGGGAGGTCCACTTGTAGGGGTTCACGTTGTCCCCCACGTTCGGGTAGTGGGTCGTGGCCGAAGGGTTGTCCCCGGCTCCAGAGACTCCGGTCTTGGAATCGTATATCACCGTGTGGGCATAGCGTGCGAGCGGCGCGGCGGCGAGGGTGGCTCCAGTGGGGAAGCATCCCGGGTTGCTGACAAAATCGGCATCCCGGTAAGAATCCCTGCGCAGTTCCGGGATACCGTAGGGAGCGGTGAAATAATCGGTATGCGGCACTCCATAGACCTTCTCAAAGATCTCTTTTGGGAGCCGGTAGTCGGCAGAGAGGTCGATAACCTTGATGCCGCGGGAGAGGAGGGGCCTTGCGTAGGCCATGGCCGCGGTGTGGGGGACCGCCAGGAATGCAACATCGGCTTCAAGGTCTTTTGGGGAAGGATTTGAAAATTCCAGGTCCAGCAGGCCCTTGAACTGGGGATGGATGGATTCGACAGGCTTTCCCGCCAGTTTCCGGGATGTCACGCATGAGACGCGTGCCCTGGAATGGCCGAGCAGCAGGCGGATCAAGTCGCCGCCGGCGTAGCCGGAGGCCCCGATGATGGCAATATCCATACATCTCGTTTCGATTTGCAGATGTTAATCCTTTTTCCCTTCATTTTCACCGGTATTTGCCTCTTGCGCGACCCCGTGCCCCAGATTCCGGGTCCCGCGGAAATGCCCGGAGTCAGGAACCCGGCCCGGCACGGAGCCATGTTGCCCCCTTTCCCGGACATGTGTAGAAAATGAACCTGGAAAATGGCAGTTTTTATTGCACTGCAAAATCACCAGGTTTTAATAATTATAATGATTAATCATTAAAATAGCGCGTGGGGGCATGTGAAGAGAACGTGAAGAAAAAGGCGTGATTTTGGTTTCCGGGCGGTTTTTCCGCCCGTGGTAGCGTGAAGCGGGTGAACACTCGAACTTATAATCACGGAGTGTACATTAGAGGAGGTTTCTGGCGGGAGAAAGGCTCCCGCCTGCTTCTCACATAACAATGGCTGATTGAATGAGTCCAAACGGAAAGGTGCAATACAATGGCAGAATCATTTGAGGTGCCGCTCTCAGGGGATGAGAAGACCTACATCCCTGACCCATCCTACAAACAGAATGCATGGACGAAAGACTATACCACCGCATACAAGGAATTCATGGCAGATCCCGATGGGTTCTGGGAGAAGCAGGCCCACCACTTTGAGTGGATCAGGAAGTGGGACCGCGTCCTTGAGTGGAACTATCCCTATGCAAAGTGGTTCGTCAACGCCAAGCTCAATATCACCGCAAACTGCCTTGACCGCCATGTCAACAACCACCGCAGGAACAAGGTGGCCCTCATCTGGAGGGGTGAGGAGGGTGAGGAGCGGACCTTCACCTACAAGAAGCTCTTCGGGGAGGTCTGCCGGTTTGCAAACGGCCTCAAGAAGCTGGGCGTGGCAAAGGGGGACAGGGTCTGCATCTACATGCCCCTCGTCCCAGAGCAGGTGATCGCGATGCTCGCATGCGCCCGCATCGGCGCAGTGCACAGCGTGGTCTTCGGAGGATTCGGGGTGCAGGCACTCAACATGCGCATCAAGGACGCCGAGGCCAAGATTGTCATTACCGCAGATGTCACGTACCGCCGTGGGAAGACCATTCCGTTGAAGACCATCGTAGAAGAAGCCGTTATCAACGCCCCGAGTGTGGAGAAGGTCGTGGTGCTCTCCCGCGAGGTCGAGCAGCCCGTGGAAATTCACAAGGAGATGGAGGTGGACTATTTCGAGCTGATGGAAGGAGTGCCTACCACCTGCGAGGCCGAAGTGATGGATGCCGAGGACCCCCTCTTCATCCTCTATACCAGCGGATCCACGGGGACTCCCAAGGGAATAGTCCACACCTGTGCAGGATACATGGTCGGGACCGCCTATACCACCCAGCACGTCTTTGATGTCAAGGACAACGACGTCTACTGGTGTACCGCCGACACCGGGTGGATCACGGGGCATAGTTACGTCGTGTATGGGCCGCTCGCCATAGGAGCAACCATTGTCCTCGCCGAAGCAGTGCCTGACTATCCCGACGCCGGGGCATTCTGGAAGATTGTCGAAGACCTTGGGGTCACTATCTTCTACACCGCTCCCACGGCTATCCGCATGTTCATGAAGGTGGGGGAGCAGTGGCCCAACAAGTACGACCTCTCATCCCTGCGGATCCTGGGATCGGTCGGAGAGCCGCTGAACCCCGAAGCATTCGAATGGTATTACCAGGTTATCGGGAAGAAAAAATGCCCCATCGTGGATACCTGGTGGCAGACCGAGACCGGGATGCAAATGATCACCACCATGGTGGGAGAACCGATGCGCCCCGGTTTTGCGGGGAGACCGATCCCAGGTGTGGTTGCGGATGTCGTGGACAAGAAGGGCAAACCCGTCGCACCCGGTAACGGCGGGTTCCTTGTGATCCAGAGGCCATGGCCGGCCATGCTCCGGACGGTCTACAAGAACGATGAACGTTACCGCACCTACTGGAACACCA
>DUGV01000102.1 GCA_013331225.1 Methanolinea sp. | reverse complement strand
CATGCATGGTCAGCCACGAAGGGGCCTGCAAGATCTGGCACACGTTCCGTGTCAAGCAAAAGTAGGCGCAGCCCGGTGCATTGTCAGAACCGGGCGTTCCATTCATTCTTCCGATTGCCGATGACAAATGTATTTACGATAAGACGCGCCATAATTATGAACCGCAGCAATTCCGTAACGTTGCGGTATCTTCTCTCACGCGCCCCGGTAGGGTAGTGGATATCCTGGGANNTTCCGACCCGGGTTCGAATCCCGGCTGGGGCGTCCCCTTCACATTCATCCCTTCCGAAATCCATTACTTCTCATAAGCCCAATACCAGTTCAATGGTGTAAAGGGGATCATTCAATGCAGGATATGTCAAGAATTGCCGATGAGTACAGTGCATATTTAAAGCGGCTTGCCGGCACCCTGGTCGAAGGCGAACGGCAATCGAGGGCCCTTGCAGGCCTTATCGAGTCCTCGCCTGCCATCCATCTCTATGGATTCGGCAGGAGCGGGACTGCGGGTCTTGCAATGGCAATACGGCTTCGGCACTTCCTTGCCCCGGAACAACAGGTCTTCTGGCTCGGGGACCAGGTCCGGGACCCCATACGGCAGGATGATGTTGTCATCCTTTTCTCGAAGTCCGGCGACCGGAAAGAGGTGATCTGCTCCCTCGAGAGCGCACGGGGCGCAGGCGCACGCTGCGTGGCGATCACCGGTGATCCTGCTTCCCCTCTCGCAAGGGGTTCTTCCCTTACGATCATTCTCTTTCCGATGGATGGTGGCGTTATCTATGGAGGAGGGGACTTCGAGATTGCAGCATGGTACTTCCAGGAGATCTTCGTGACATGGTATGGGCGTCTCCATGGCATCCCACCGGAGAGGGTCGGGGAACGCCATATCTGAATGCCAGGAAGACTTTTATCCGTCTGCCCTTCCAGTCACACACATACCCCGGGATAGGGAAGAGAGATGCCGCCTGACAAGGTTCACATACTGCTCGTCGATGACCGGACCGACCTCATCTCGCTGTTCGGAGACTATCTCTCCACGCAGAAAGGATATGCCGTCGAGCGTGTCCCTTCTTCAAGGGAGGGTATCGAACTTCTCTTCGCCCGCTCTTACTCCCTGGTCATCTCCAATGATTCCAGTCGGGACGGCTCGAGGCTGGAGGCCGTTGCGTCATCCCGCGACATCCCCCTCGTAAGACTGAAGAACGAACGGAAACGGCGTGGTTCGTCCCAGTTCACCCTCCAGGCAGGGGATACTATCGTGGTGGAGGACTCGCACCAGAGGATGGAGTTCCCGCTCCAGGGGTCTTCCAGCCTCCCGGCACTCTTCTCTGACCTGGGCAGGAACCTCACTCAATTGATGAAAGGCAGGAATGCCAGGCGCGATTCCGAAGCGTCGTTCGGGCATCCTTACGACGTCATCTCTTCGGCTCCTGTCCCTCTCTCTATCCTGACACATCCCGATATCTCCTGGATGAACGAAGAGATGGCGCATATCCTGGGATACTCTCCCTCCACGATGGCGGGGAGACCGTTCCATTCCATCCTCCCCCGCGAAGAGGACATGAGGTGGTTTGGGGAGCTGGGAAGGCAGTCGAAGGGCGGTGCGGGCTGGGTTCAGAGAGAGGTAGTGCTCAGGAAGAGGGATGGTGCTCATGTCCCCATCAGGCTGAAAATGCGAAAGCTTGCCGGGAAGGAGGGGGAGGACATGTATCTCTGCATCTGCGAGGACATCCGCTGCCACCAGTCGCTTCTCGAACTGCAGCGGTCTTTTGACCAGAAGGTCATGGAGATCGAGAGCAGGTATCGCGCGGTTTTCGAGAGCATGGGGGCAATTGTCATCCGGACGGACTCTGATGGGAATATTGTGTACTGCAATCCCGCAGCCGAGATGATGTTTGGGTTCCGGTCGGTTGATGTTGCAGGAAGCAATGTCATCGGCACGCTGGTTCCACCCGGTTCGCAATCGGCGCGCGACTTCATGACAATGCTTTCCGGATGTTCGAGGAACGCAGATGAATCTTCGGTCATCGCGGTGGAACATGCGCTCCCCGGCTTGCGCAGGGCCTGCATCGCGTGGAAGATGGTGGGGGTTGAGAGAGACGGGGTCGTCCCGGACATCGTCTGCGTAGGCGAAGACATCACCGATTATTCCCGCCCTGACTCGTGCGGCATCCGCACCGACCCCTGGAGGACACGCCTCCTCAAAGGGACCGATATCAAGCGGGATGTCTTTGACGATGTCTTCTCCATATGCGTCGAGATCTCGCGGGAGGGCTGGGAGGGAAAACGGGTCGGGACATCGTTCCTGGTTGGCGACGCCTCCTCGGTCATGGCCAAATCCCAGCCGCTTATCCTCAACCCGTTCAATTCAATGGAGAACGAAATGAGGTACGTCGGAAACCCCGGGAACAAGACCTGCATCAAGAATTTTGCGATGCTCGACGGCGGGTTCATCATCGGGGGAGACGGGTTCATCGTGGCGTCCGGGCGGCAGTTCCTTCCGGGTGACGTCCCCCTCGCGCTTCCTGCCGGGTACGGCACCCGCCACCGCTCTGTTGCGGCAATGACTGTGGTGACCGGGGCGGTGGGAATTGTTGTCTCAGAGACAGGGGGCCGCCTGACGGTCTTTCGCGACGGGCAGAGTGTAAAATCGCTGATTTTTTAAAAACTGCATAGTTCCCCCCCTATATATATGCAGAGCAAGAAAAGATTGCGTGCGTGACATTCATCAGTAAAAGACAAAACCCCTATTGATAGTGAAGGATCCCTGAACCCCCATATACGAAGCGCTTTTTTTAAACCTATATGTCACTCGTACCGGTAAAAGAAGCATGAACCCCACTCGATCTTCTCACCTGGGCTCATGTGTTTGAGCCGGTCCTCTGCATGCACTTCACAGACTACCGACCCGCAGCATCCCAGTACCTGGATGCCGATGGCTTTCCTCCCGCATACATCGCAGGTCTTTTTGACGTCGTTCGTCATTAGTTTCCATGTGATATGGGGTGCATGGGATATGTCAAGCCATCGTTTGCTTATATGCACACTGATTGCCTGACCCTGTCACTGATTCAAAGAGCGCCTCTCAACCATAAAACAATAATCCTGTGAATACGCCCCGGGTGAATAATTTGAACCATAATATTGGATATTTTTAGAGAATGAACAAGATATGGGAGATTTTGGATCCCCGTATCCACTGGTTCATCAAGCCATGACATAATCTTTATCGTCAGTGGAAACCATATCTGCCATGCTGGACAGTGATCATGCATATGATTCCATGATCTCTGATTTGTTGTCTGGCACCCTCCATGTGGACGGTCTGCAGCCCTCCACACCTTGAATGGCCTGGTCATCCGGTATCAACTCCCCAACTTGGCCGCATCGGGTACCTCGCGGCCGGATGCCTGGATGACCTTTGGCTCTTCATGTGAACTGCCCTTTTCTCTGTCTATACCCCAACAGAAAACGAGCCTTACAGTGAACCTCTTGTCCCAGCATTCCTCGATCAACATGGAATGAATGGATGTGCAACATCCCCTTCTGCCCTTCATAATGGGCAGATCCGGGGGTTACCCTGCCTTGCTCTGTCTTTATGGAAATGAGCCAGGGTCCACACGGGGGGAATGGTCAGGCAAGAGAGAATGCCCCGCCTCACCGCGAGCCGGAAGAGTCAGGGGCCGGAGACCGCCTGTCCCATGAGAAGATCCGGTGATCCAGGGAGTCGATGATGGAGAGGACGAGGATACAGATGTTCAGCATGATAAGGGACTTGAACGCAAGCGCCGCAACCGCGTCGTACCACGAAGTGAACATCAGGATTGCCCCTGAAAGCACGTACCCGAATCCCAGTCCAAGGGCAGCAGTGGGCATCCATTCCCGATTGGCCGCACAATACCTTGCAATGAACCCGACGGCGAGGCCGCCAACCATGTAGAGTGATACTTCTGAGAGGGGATCAGGTCCAGGGAGACCTGCAAGGAGCCCCACCAGTGCGCCTCCTGCAGGGCCGGCAAGCACCCCGGCACACACGACAAGAATGTCACGCGTGTCCATGACCGTGGCGGTCCCGAGAGACAGGGCGAGGCCGAAGTACCCGCTGATGATGGCTGCTGCTCCAAGGGAGGCGATCACCACGGCCTTCCGGGCAAGGATGGAGGTATTCATCTGCTCTCTCTCTTACACAGTTCTGGCGACGTCCATCTTAAAATGTGGCCCTGCTCGTGAAGAAGGCCCGCCCTGGCGTGTGACCCCGCGGATAATTTTTTCCGGGTATCACAGGAACTACAGTCTCATATGATACCCGGTTCCAAATAGACATGTGAATGTTCCATGCCCCCCCGAGAGATCCTGAATACGCCGAGGTTATGGCTCCGACGTTTCTCGATAGACGATGCCCAGTCCGTTCAGGAACATGCCGATGACATGTGCATTGCGGCAGGCGTGCTTGAGATCCCCCATCCCTACACCCTGGAGGATGCGGAGCAGTGGATAGGGCAGCACCAGGGCCTCTGGCAGCGTGGGGAACACTACATCTTTGCCATAACCGAGAAGGAGACCACCGACATTGCCGGTGCTGCAAGCCTCAGGGTGAACTGTGCACATTCCCATGCAGAACTCGGGTACTGGATAGGAAGGCCGTTCCGGTGCAGGGGATACGCGACTGAAGCCGCGGGAGCGCTGCTTGAGTTTGGCTTCCTCGGCCTCGGCCTACACCGCATCTACGCGAGGCACCTCGACTGGAACACTCCCTCATCCCGCGTGCTCGTGCGCATCGGTATGCACTTTGAGGGTGCAATGAAAGGGCACGCATGCAAGTGGGGGTCGTTTCACGATGTGCACTTCTATGGCATCCAGGCCGATGACTTTTACCCGCACTACCTTGACGGGAGCCGCAACCGGGTAGTACCATGCAAGGGGGGGCAGTGAATGTCACCAGGGCTCCCGATTCTCATCTCGATTCCCCACGGGGGAGTCGGCATCCCGGAGGAGGTCGCGGGAGCAGTCGCCCTTGATCCGCCTGCACTCTCCTATTACAGCGACCCCGCATCGGAACGTCTTTTTGGGTTCAAGGCAGAGGTGAAAGCCTTTGCCAGCGCCAGGGTGTCGCGGGTTATCGTCGACCTGAACCGCCCTCCGTACCATCTTCCTCCCCGGCGCCGTGACGGGGTGGTCAAGTTCCAGACCTCGCTTGGGGCGCCGGTCTGGAAAGAAGGCATGCAGCCAGATATCCAGGCAATTCACAGGCTCCTCCTGCGTCACTACTTCCCTTACCATGCAAAACTTGACAGTCTGCTGGACAGCCGGAAGATCGCAGTCGCGTTCGACTGCCACAGCATGGTCCCTGTGGGATTGCCAGGCCAGCCTGACGAGGGACAGCCGCGGCCACTCATATGCCTTGGTAACAACGGGGACCGGAACGGACACCCGAGAAGAGGGGCACTCTGTACCTGCCCGCCGGAGTGGATCCGGCAGCTGGCAGAAAGGTTCCGGGACGAGTTTCCGGGAGCAGGGAGCGTCACGCTCAACCACCCGTTCTCGGGAGGGTTCATCTCGAATGCGCACTACTGGCACAAGGGTATCCCCTGGATCCAGGTCGAGGTGAACCGCTCACTGTATGAGGGTGGCAATTCGAGCCCACAGCAGGGCGCCCTTCTTGACATGCAGCGCATGGAACGGCTGAAGGAGATTATCCGGGGTGTCCTTTCCATGTGGTATATGGAAGTAGTGAAGGAGGATTCCCGAACCCCTCCTCTATTCCAGGAGTAGAACGTCCCTCCTTCTGGTTGTGCGTAATGCAGGCACATCCCCTCGCTTCATATCCCTGTGTACGCAGCCGTGATGGCACCAAGGAACACCATGCAGACGAAGATGCAGGTCAGGAGAGGCCCGCGCACCCTGCGTGCAATCGGGTTCATCATTTTTCAGTCTCATCCCTCACGCGAGGGACGATAATAGAATGTGCTGCTGTTCCCGGGTCAGGATCGGGAACGCGGGGGCCCTCCCTTGAATCGGAAGGAACGGGAGTTGAACCGGGAGGTTCATGGCACCCGACCGATTCCGGACAGGAATTCTCCGCTGGTTGTGATTCACCTTCCGGGAGAGAAGAGAACGAACCGGAAGTCAGGTTCCCGTCCATCAGGGGACAGGCGTCCGGTCGAACACGCTCCATGCCGCGCCAAGCAGCGGTGCGTTCCCGCCGAGTGGGCTGAGGCGCATCTGCGGGATCTTGCCTGATACGGAGCGGACATGGGGGAGGACAGATGTTTCAAAGATATGCCAGTTATTCCTTGCCACGCTCCCGTCGATGACAATAAGACTGGGGTCATAGGCCGCAATGAGGAGCGAGATCCCTCTCGCCTCCACCTTTCCAAGCTCCGAGACAAACTCCCCTGCGACCGGGTCTCCGCCTGCTGCAGCCGCAAAAATGGCCGCTGCATCGGAAAGGTTCCGGAAAGGAGACCGATGATTCGACGATCGGCACCACTCAAGGAAGAACGCGGGGATGAACCTCCCTGAACCGCATCCTTCCCAGTGCCCGGTCCCTCCACACCCGCAGGGAAGGTTCCACGTGGTCTCGACCACGAAGTGTCCGACCTCCGCAAAGTTTCCGTCCTCGCCGAAGAGCAGCCTTCCCTGCTCGTAGACCCCTGCACCGATCCCGGTG
>DUGV01000274.1 GCA_013331225.1 Methanolinea sp. | reverse complement strand
TCGAACGTGACGGTCCCGTCTCCAAAGTCCCATCTTCTTGAGTCATCGATTACCGGAAGACTGCTCGTGTCGGTGAAGAGGACGTTGAGGGGAACATTTCCGGTAGTGACGTTTGCAGTAAAATCGATACTGGATGCGCCCTGCACATGGGCCGATATGCCTGCAAGGATAAGGGCAAGGACGAGGAGGCTCCGCAGGCATGACTTCGCGTCCAGCGGGTCAGTCCCGGACGCCGGCCACACCACCCACTCACCGCGGGAATTCATTCACGCAATGTGTCTCCACACAGGCAGATATATATTCTCATTGCACAAGGACACCGGCGCCGGGAACGAGAGCGTCCCCAGGGGTGCAAAGGTGCGATGCATAGCTTGAAGTATCCTCACACCTATCTGCGGTTGACCCGCCAGGGTCAAGGGGGATGTCACATGAATGCCGGGCTCGACCACCCGGGAGAGGGTTCTTCATACGAGCAATGGAGGACCGCCTCGGAGATGGAAAAAGAAGGGCGTTCTGCCGTGGCAGTGTTGATACACAACCTGCATAGCGATGACAAGTGGGATCGTATCGCTGCGGCAGATGCACTGGGAAATATTGGGGATAGGAACACAACAGGTCCCCTCGCAAAGCTCATGCTGGACAGAGACCACGATGTCAGGTTTGCAACCGCAGTCGCCCTGGGAAAACTGGGCGGCGCCACCGCCATGCAGGCACTGGAACAGGCGAGCAGGGATTCAAACCACTATGTCAGGCTGGCTGCAGAAGAAGCGCTCAGCCGCCTGAAGGACGGCCTGGAATCCTGAACTCCATTTTTACGAATGAATATGCCTGCGGCATTTTCATGCGTTATGCTCGACCGCCCGGCGGTCATTGATGGTTACTATGAAAATATCTGCGCCATTTTCATGATTGCGTTTGCGTGTGTCTCGAAGAGAATCATATAGTTTTTTTTTAGATACCACATCTGCAACCTTTTATCCGCATGCGCATGTGCCCCGCAAGTGGCATGCACCATTGATACAAACTGATGCAGGGCCTCGTATCATGCTCTTCTATTAGTGCTGACAAGACAGAGGAATTCATGGCCTGCTCGGTTTTAAAAAAGAAGAGGTGGACAGGGGGCGATTCAGGTCTCCTCATCGCCAGTGCGAACCCGGATGGACCGCTCCACGGGAATCACGAAGATCCGTCCGTCTCCAATCTTGCCGGTACGTGCTGCATCGGCAATTGTCCTGATAACATCATCGGCATCGGCATCCTTTACCACCACTTCCACCTGGACCTTCGGGATGAGATCCACCACCATGGTCCCCCCGCGATACTGGAGCCGGATCCCTTTCTGATCCCCCCTCCCGGACACTTCCTGCACAGTCATCCCGTACGTACCCTTCTCTTCGAGGGCCTTTTTCACGAACTCCAGCCTTTCAGGCCGGATAATGGCCTTTATCAGCTTCATCGCCACCACTTCCTAAACCCGCTCGCCGTGCTGCGAAATATCAAGGCCGACATACTCCTCGTCTTCGCTGACCCGAAGACCTATCACCCTGTCCACTGCCACAGCCAGGACAAGTGTGACCACGAAGGCGTACACGAGCGCGGCAAGGGCACCGGCTGCGTTGGCAAGGAACTGGGTGACATTCCCTTCAATGATCCCCGAGTATCCGTTCACGGCAGCGACCGCAAACACACCAGTCGCGATCGCACCCCACAGCCCGCCCATTCCGTGTATGGACCAGGCGTCGAGGCTCTCGTCCAGGCCTTTCCTGATTCGCCACAGCATGCAGCCATAGCAGAGCAGCCCGGCGACAAGCCCGATTGCGATACTCCCCATCACCGTCACGTATCCTGCAGCTGGGGTGATTGCGACGAGCCCTGCAATTGCCCCGCTCACCATGCCAAGCGAACTTGGTTTTCCCTTTACCCAGCTTGCAGCGAGCCAGGCAAGGCCTCCAGCCGCAGCGGAGATGTTTGTGACCAGGAATGCACTCGCTGCGATGCTGTCAGCCGCAAGCGCACTCCCCCCATTGAATCCGAACCACCCAAACCACAGGAGCGCAGCACCGAGGAGGGTCATGGGGATGTTGTGCGGCTCCATGGTGTACTTCCCGAAACCTGCTCTTTTTCCAATTACCAGTGCCACTGCCAGGGCCGCAAAGCCCGAGCTGATGTGGACGACCGTGCCGCCGGCGAAATCAAGTGCGCCGAATGCCATGGCCCAGCCTCCACCCCATGCCCAGTGCGCTAGGGGGTCGTAGACAAGGGTTGTCCACAGGAGGGCAAAGACCAGGAACGCAGAGAGTTTCACCCTCTCGGCAAAGCCCGATGTCACGATAGCCATGGCGATAGCCGCGAAGACCAGCTGGAAGGCAACAAAGAGCAGTGGCGGATACCCCTGGTCCCCGGCCTCCATCCCGATACCCTGCAGGCCTGCAAACTGGAGATCCCCGATGAACCCACCAATATCCTGCCCAAATGCCAGTGAATAACCGAACACCACCCACTGGATGCTGACCAGCGCAAAGACGATGAACGAGAGGGCCACCATCGAGATGAAGTTCTTTCTCCTGACGAGACCCCCATAGAAGAAGCCCACGCCCGGTGTCATCAACATCACCAGGGCCGTAGAAGCAAGCAGCCATGCGGTGGTCCCTGTATCTAAAGCCATTGTCAATCTCCTGAATCCTTCTTCTGATTCTGTTCCAGATAGTCAGCCTGCAACGATACTGTTCCGGACCCTGGCCGGGTACTTCAGGACCAGGCACCTTTCCACCCCTCAATTCATGGGAGAGCCCATCTCCTGTGCGGAGGGATTATTTAGCTCCTTGTCCGGCAGCATCCTTCCGTGATCCTGTATATCAAATGGCTCCCGTGATTCCGGTCATCCGGTTGTACACCCGTTTTTACAGGTATTCCCCATCCCTTCTCTATGAGAGTGAAGGGACGCGGACTTCTGCCCTGGTGACTGGGTAGGAGTAAACTCATTTGATGGGTAGAAGTGTGGTTCCTTGGTATTTATAGTTTTCTTTTTAGTCCAATAAATGGTAAGATGCTGAAACTCCAAGAATCTGATGTGAGAGGGAGATAGAAAATTGATCTTCTAACAAAAGGTAAATCTCCTTTTTAAAGACGCGGAACGCCGGGGAAATTCCCCGGCATTCTAGAGCACATTGACCGGTATAATCCCGGCCAGGAGATTTTTTTCGGGAGGTCCAATCGTATGGCTACATATCAGGCCTCCACTTCACTTGTCCGTATGCGGATTGATTGCGGTACATCAATCACAAATATCCTCCCATCACCAGGTCTGCCAGTGAAGGCCTGAGTAGTAATAGCCTTCACTGCCGCCTCTTCGAGATATCCAGGAACGACAACGTCGATCCTCACCTTCGGCAAAAGATCGACTGCGAAGATCCCCGCGCGGTACTGGAGCGCAATTCCCCGCTGCTCTCCCCTCCCCATCACCCCTTTTAGTGTCATTCCAAAAATCCCCTCTTTCTCCAGGGCTTTCTGAATGAATGGGACCTTCTCTTCGCGGACAATTGCCGAAATGCATTTCAACTCGCATCATCCCCGGTTTGTGTGGGAATGCATCCAGGCTCCGTGTCATGAAGTGATGCTTTTCCTTCGTTTCCAGAAAAGAAGGGAAGCCAGCAGGTCCCGGCTATCTCCTTTTCGAGAGGACTCACCAACAGGACTGGATTCCTTTCATCTCTTTTGCGGTCAGCATCCATGCGTTGTCTGTTCCCATAATATGATGGAAGGAAATTATTGGTTAACACTTAAGTAACTTTCCATTTTCTTTAGGAGAAAAAAAATTAATACATTGCCAGGTAGCGGTCAAGCTCCCAGGGATGCACCGCGAGCCTGAACGAATCAGTCTCCAGTTGGGCAATTGAATTGAGGCCTTCCATGATATGTGTGCCCATCGCGTTTCTGATTATATCGTCGTTGTTGAGTTCCGCGTTCGCCTCGATCAGACTGCCCGGGAGCATCTCGATCCCGCGTGATCTCCTCTCCTTTTCAGAGAGATGATATATGTTCACGTCGGTACTTTCGGGGGGTTCGATCTTCTTCCTGATACCGTCAAGGCCTGCTGCCAGCATGGCTGCAAAGCAAAGGTATGGGTTGCACATGGGGTCCGGGCTACGGAATTCCGCCCTGGTGCTGTTTCCACGCGCCGCGGGTACCCTGACCAGCGCCGACCTGTTCGATGAACTCCAGCTGATGTACACCGGAGCCTCGTATCCCGGGACGAGTCGCTTGTACGAGTTGATTGTGGGATTCGCAATCCTTGTGACTGCCTTTGCGTGCTCGAGAAGCCCGCCGATGTAGTAGTAGGCAATATCTGAGAGCTGCTTCTCGCCCTTGGAATCATAGAATGCATTCTTCCCATTCTTCGAAAGAGAGCCATGGGTATGCATGCCACTCCCGTTGATCCCTGCAATAGGCTTGGCCATGAAGGTTGCATGCAGGTTCCTGGCAAGTGCAAGGGTCTTTGTCGCGAACTTGAAGGTAATCACCTTGTCGGCGGTATCCAGTGCGGTGCTGTATTTGAAATCGATCTCATGCTGGCTCTCTGCAACCTCGTGATGAGATGCTTCTATCTCAAAGCCCATCTGGGTCAGTGCAAAGATGATATCCCTGCGCACATCTTCAGCCCAGTCCGTGGGGGCAAGGTCAAAATATCCGCCGAAATCCTGGTATACTGTGGAAGGCCTGCCGTCGACCATCTTGAAGAGGAAGAATTCAAGCTCGGGGCCGGTATTGAATGAGTAGCCCAACGCCTTTGCCTCTGCGATCTGCTTCTTCAGGATGTACCTTGGGTCGCCTTCGAAGGGCTTGTTGCCGTAGGTATAGACATCGCAGATGAAACGGGCGACCCTCGCATCCGCAGGTCTCCAGGGAAGGATGGCATAGGTATTGATATCCGGTTTCAGGAGCATGTCTGATTCTTCGATTCGTGCAAATCCCTCAATGGAAGATCCATCAAACCAGATCCCCTCGGTAAGGGCTTTTTCTGCCTGTTGAACCGGGATTGCCACGTTTTTTGGTATTCCCTGTATATCCGTGAACTGCAGGCGGAGGAACTTGACCAGGTCTGCGTCGATCCGTTCAAGCATCTCAGACACGATGTCTCTGCTCATATGGAAATTAACTTCTACCTAATCAGATATATATTTAACCAATCAGCCCCTATAAGAGATCACATAACGCAGTCGGGCTATAACTCCCTGTCCGGTGCAGGATTCATGTAAAGGCCAGACGACCCGTGATTGATATGTGTGGAATTATTGGAGTCATCGACAGGTCAAGGGAATGCATGGACGGGACGGCGATACGGTCGGCACTTTCCATGATGGATGAACGAGGAAGTGGTGAAGGCGCAGGGTACGTGGCATACGGTGCATTCCCGGAATTCGCCGAATATTATGCGATACATGTCTTCTTCGACACAATCCACGAGACAAAGGCAGCAGTCGACCAGGAGCTCTCGAAGTGGGGAACCATCGTGCACGAAGAGGAGATCCCAACCTACGAGCAGCAGAATATCAGGAAGGTCCACACTCCCTGGCGGTATTTCTTCAAGCCCGATGCAAGGCGAATGCCGAGGAGTACCACCCCGGAAGACGATATCGTCATGCACCTCGTGATGAAGGTGAATACCAGCATTCCCGGGGCCCTCATCTATGCATCCGGGAAGAACCTTGCGATCTTCAAGGCATCCGGGTGGCCTGAAGAGGTTGCTGACTTCTACCGCATACAGGATTACAAGGGATATATCTGGCTTGGCCACAACCGCTACCCGACCAACACCCCGGGATGGTGGGGCGGCGCACACCCCTTCAACCTCCTCCATTGGAGCGTGGTCCACAACGGGGAGATCACCTCTTACGGGACCAACCGCCGGTACATCGAGAGCTATGGCTACCGCTGCTCGATGTTCACCGATACCGAGGTGGTCGCCTATCTCTTCGACCTCCTCGTACGCCGCCACCACCTTGCCCCCGAACTTGCAGTGAAGGCGCTTGCCCCCCCGTTCTGGGACGAGATCGATCGCATGCCCGCACCTGATGCACTCCTGAACAGGGCGATAAGGCTCACTTATGGCCCCGCCCTCATGAACGGGCCGTTTGCCATCGTTGTCGCACGGCCTGACTCAATCGTCGGGTTCACCGATCGCATCAAGCTCCGGCC
>DUGV01000152.1 GCA_013331225.1 Methanolinea sp. | reverse complement strand
CGCCCCTCTTTCTCGAGCATGCTGTACATGATCTCCCACGTGCTGTCCATCGGGAGCGAGGAGAACAACCCCGTCTCCACGACGTACACGACATGGACCCTGGCCTTCCATAGCCGGGCTTCCTCGATCGCGACCTCAAGCGCCCTCTTTCCGATTTTAGACCCGTCTACTGCTACCAATATCTCCGAGAACATGGTTACCCTCCAAAACAGTCTCCTTAATTAATGTCATCTATAAATTTATAACCTTTCTTACGATATTTTCCGGGCCCGCCCGGTTTACCAGGGTTCCTACCAGATCGCGGCTGATCGCAAGGTTCGACTTGCCTGGATCAATGACGAGGAAATTCGCCTTCTTACCTTCTTTCAGGAAAAATGGTTCGCAAAAGAGCGACGAACCGAGCGTTGCGGATTTCAGCGCGTCGCGGGGGGTGACACGATAGACAAAAGAGAGGAAGTGGGCCTCCCTCCACATGTCGGGCTGCACGCACATGGCATTGTCGGTTCCCAGGAGTATCTGGCATCCCAGTGCCTGCATCGTCTCAATCGGCGGGTGATCGCGCGATGACGTGACACCGAACCTCCAGTTCGCCCTTGGACAGACCGCGACAGGGATACCAAGGTCGGCAATCCTGCGAAGCTGGGAACGGGTTGCGTGCGTGCAATGGATAAGGAGATCGGGATGGTACTCGAGGGCCTCGTCCACATCCCCTGCATCCCTCTCGCCTGCATGGAATGCGACCAGCTTCCCGGATCGCTTCGCGGCGGAGACTGCCTCTTCCAGGCCTGCTCTTGCGTCCCTGGCGCTGCTGATCCCGAGCCCGTCGGCGATTGCCTCGCCCCCTTCCCTCCCGAAAATAATCGTCCTGCATGGGACACCCCTCGCTGCCTCCCGGAGTGCCGATACCCCATCTCCTCCGCCCTCCCTGAAATCTGCACAGCCGGCAGTTCCGGATTCGGCCATGGTGAGGAGTGTGAGGTGCATCCCGGCAAGGAGGTCTTTCCTGGCGGCAGAACGGAGGATCCGGTGCTTGAGGCCGTTGGGAGGCCGGACTACCTCGTCGAGTGTGCCCTCGAAGGGAAGGTCCATGGCCAGGCTGTCGCCGAGGTGGGTATGGGCATTGAAGAAAGCGGGGCATATCCACGGAGCGTTCGCAGGAGTGGACGACAGGTGCTCGATCCGGTGGATGATCCCACCCTTCACCACCACTGCCACGGGCGCCTCCTCGAGATCCTCGCCAAGAAGCGCCCGACCCTCCACCAGGAGTTCTCCTGCGGCCATGCGTGCTGACTTGCTTTTATATACCGAGAATGAGAAATATGTTTGTATGGCGAAGAAGCAGGGTGGACGGCTTATCTCCTCAGCGGGACTGGTCAATTACTACGAGAGCGAGGACAAGAGGGCCTTTCATATCAGCCCCTACTCGGTAATCATCGGGTGCGCCGCCATCGGGGTGGCGATACTCGTGCTGAACATGATCTACTGAATAATTCTTACCTTTTCTGTGAGTTTTCCATGGATTGTGTGATGTCCATGGGTGCCCGGTCATCGCGAGCTGTGCAGGCGCACTCACCCGGGTGCCGGTCATTCGGCGATATATATATACTATAGGAAGGGACAATCACCCATTGTCGATGTTCCTGATCATCCGTTGCCCGGGATGCCGGACCTTTGGATACGTTGACCGGTTCCAGCAATGGAAGTTATGCCCCGTGTGCGGGGAGGCGATCGATGTCCGGCAGGCCACCGCTTACATGGAGGTCGACGAATATCAGCTTGCCGAGCGTATTGTTGCGCAACTCGAGGAATACCTTCACCGGAACAAGAAAAAGGACTTCACACCCGACGAGATCAGGGAGCTCCGGGAACAGTATGCCCAGTGGATCCGAACAAAGGCATGAGAGCTCCGTTTACCACTTTTTCCCGCACCCGTGGCAGAGAAGCGTGATCTCGTGGCCACATTTTGGGCATTGGAGCCCGGTACGCTCGTTATAGACCACCGGTGTCCCGCACCTCCTGCAGAAGATCTCCTGCTCGTACCCGCACTCGTGCCTGACCATAGGAAGGGTATGGAAGAGGGTGAGAGAAAAAGGTTGTGGGAGCAGAACGGCGCTTTACGCCGTTCTGCGGGGGTGTGCGGGGGAGGTGCGGAGGGGGTTATACCCCCTCCGGCNNCGGCAAGTGAAGCTCGGTTTATCGCTTGCAGGAGAAAGCCGAGATTCAAATGAGGGATAGTGGGCCATTGGTGCCGTTCTGCTCACTGTATCCGGTACCGCAGCAATGCCGCAACTCCCCCAAGGGCCTCGAGCTGCTTTCCGGGTTCGAACACGGTGGAGAGCACCACGATCCTGGCATTCTGGAGCTCGGCACGGTCAAGGAGGTGGACGATGCCTTCGTCGCGGAGGAGCGAATCTGAGACCAGCACCTCCTCTGCGGCCCCGTACTCGATGGCCTTCTGGACCTCTCCCCTCCCGTAGGCGGCAGGAAGATCCTTGGAGATCCGCGTCAGCAGTTCCTCCATGGCCCGAACCTCGCTTCCGAGCTGCACGTCCTCGTGAATCCTCTCGAGGATGCCCTGGCCTATCACTTCCTGGACAGCACCCGCGCCGATACGCCTGGTCTCGGCAACGAGCATCCTCTCGGCAACATCGGGGATTTTTGAACGGAGGAAGCGTGCAAAGTCATCCTTGATGAATCCGGGCCCGGCGATGACGAGGGGGCCTTTTAGTTCCGCGAGCGGGTCTGCCACACGTGCGAAGAATGCAGGGCGTGTATCCGCGTCGCCCCCTTTCCCGCTCCCCATGGTGACGGTGACCACCCCCTCCGGCCCGTACTGGCGCATGCGGAAGAGCTCGGCCTCGCCTTCCTCGATGGTCAGGACGTGCACCAGCTCGTGGATGGAGGCCTTCACCGCCCTGTCGATACGCTCGAGATCCCGGGGTCTCCAGTGCTTGATGACCGAGAGCTCGTAGCCCGGCTCGATGTTGAGGGTGTGATAAGACCCGGAGTCCATGCCGTGCTCGATGGTCCCTGATATCCTGAGCCGGTTTGAGAAGGTGTGTAACTCCACGCGTTCCACCCGGATACCCAGTCTCACAGGCCTTTTCTCGAGCTTCTCAGGACGCAACTTGTCCTGCGCCGAGTCCACGGTGCGAAGCGTCGTGGCAAAGACAAGGTCGCCGGGGCCGACGAGGTGTGAGAGATGCCAGAGGTCGTCCACGCTCTCCGGGAAGAGACGGATCTCCCCAAAGGACCGCTGCATCTCGTAGTACTCGGCCTTCATTCCTCCTCCAGGACATCTGATCCGCCCGGCGGGACGAACGCTGCGACCGCCTCGGTGTTCAGGACTGCCTTCATCCCCCTCTGCTCATCGGCAGGGACCTTCTCTTTCAGGATGCGCAGGACTTTCTTTGCGATGTCGTTTGGCTCGAAACGCCCGGGACGAAGCTCCACCGCGGGAGAAGCACGCACCTTCACGGCCGACTGAGGACCCCCGATGACGCCGAGTTCCGGGGTGCGCTGCAGCCCGATGGCCACCCCGAGGGGGACATCCCGGTAATAGGTCCGCTCTCCGCGGATGATGAACGAGCCGCGGCTCACATACTCCCCGGATTCGGGGGTCTTGCTCACCTGCCCGGGGGTGGCGCTGTACACGTCTGCGGAGAAGTGCCCGCTCCTCCAGGCCCCCGAGTAGGAGGCAGCAAACGCCGCGACCTCGTCCATCCGTGCGGTCGTCCCCTTTACGATCACCACCGATGCTCCGTGCACGTCTGCATGCACGAAGAGGTCGCCGCCTTCCATGTACTTTTTTACGAGCTCCTCGTTCTGCGAGGCATCCCGTCCTCCCACCACCAGCACACCGTCAGTGGTGTAGAACCAGCGGAAGCGGTGGAACCACCGTTTCTTCATCGGCTGGAGGGTGACAGCCTTCCTCTCAGGCCGGGCGCGTACCCGCTCCATGGCAGCGGACGCACCCGCGATCTTCCTCCTGAACTTTTTCATCTCCTCGTAATACCGTGAGGCGTTTGCCTCCACGCTCTCCCCTACCACCAGGGTGACGCGCTCTCCAAGATCCACGTCAACCGCCGCCCGGTCGGGATACACTGCGAGGACCTTTGTGGCGGGACCGCGCTCCTGTGACTTCAGTATGGCCTCGATCTCCTGCCAGGAACGGCTGAGGCGTGCCTCCTGCAGCGTGGCGAGAAGTTCCTGGACGAACGGGTAGTTTGAGTATATGGCATCCACGGCCCGTTCGCACCGGGCGATGTTCCGGTTGAACTTTGCGACCGCAGCCTCCTGCTGGGCCCTGATCCGCGCCTCGCGCGATACCTTCTCCTTCGCCCCTGCAGGACCCTGCCGCGCCTGCGTGATGGGGGGATAGAAGGCGTCGAGCGCCTCGTTGAAGAGGGCGTATTCTCTTCCGCCGGGACTGCCGTCGAGAGGGAAGGGGAGGCATTCTTTCCGCGTCATGACGGGTTCTATCACCGTCTCCGCCCTCTTCAGGAGGTCCGCGACTGCCTGGTGGAGGAGGGCGGCATCTGCATCGGACGCAGGCGTCGCCTTCTCGATCCCGGCAGATTTCACGAGATATTCTGCATACTGCCCCCCGAGCATGGCACCCACCGCGAGCGCCCGCACAATATCCCTCCCGTCGCGTGCGAGGAACTCTGCAAATGCCTCCTGTCCGGATGTTGCAGGCCCCTCGGGCGGGAAGACATACTGTGCACCCGTCACCACGTCCCTCTCCTTGAACCTGTGTATGGAGAACGGCTGGATGATGCGGTAGTCCTCGTCGCAGAGGATGATGTTGCCCTGGTCGAAGAGCTCGATGACCAGGTGATAAGTTCGCTCATGCTTGCCGATGTCGAGGGTGATGATGCGCTGGATCCCGTGCTGCCGTATGCCAAGCACTCTTCCTCCCTGGAGATACTTTCGCAGCAACATTGCGAACGCGGGAGGGTTCTTCGGCGGAGCGAGGGGATGGGAGGTGAGGTGTGCCCGTCGTCCCGGCTCGACCAGCAGCTGGTGACGGGCGTGCTCCTTTCCATGGAGGCGGATGACCATGACCCCTGGAAAAACCACGTAGACCTTGTAGACCCAGAGAGGGAGCAGGCGGTTCCACTCAGTGACTGCTGCCCGGACATCGATGCCGCTTATGCCCTTTTCGGTGGCCATGGTATACCAAATTAGATATGGCCCCAGCGCCTAAAAATAGGACTACTGGTGTTGCGATGAGTTCCGGACCTTCTGGAAAATCTGACAAGAATCCCCGCAAGAAGTCTTTCATGGATAAATATCGGGAGTATCTCGAGCAGCAGAAGAGTGCCAGCAGCGCTGCGAAGAAGGACGACTCCTCGAAGAAGAAGGCCGGGAGCGGGAAGGAGAAGGAGATCCCTGAACCGGAAGTGAGCGCAGACACCCCTGACGAGGTCGAAGTCGCCCCGAAGAAGAAGACCCGCGAGGAGAAGCAGAAGGAGCACCTTGGCAGGATCGAGAAGACACTCATCGCCTGCGTACTTGGGATCGGGACAGGGATCATCTCTTTCCTGGTGATCAGCCCCTCGCAGATAGAAGGGTTCCAGAGCTATACCATCCTCGCGCTCCTGATCATGATCGCGGGGATCGTGGTCCAGCGGCACATATTCATGCTGTTGCGGCTCGGGTCACAGAAGCTCGGGGCAAAGGACTGGCTTTACCAGGGTTTCATGACGTTTGCCTTCTGGTTCATCACGTGGACGCTCCTCCTTACAAAAGGAGCCTGAATAGACCGGCACGAGTATGCGGATTGCAATCGTCCACAAGGACCGGTGCCACCCCCGGAAGTGCGGTACCGAGTGCATCATCTACTGCCCGAGAGTGCGGACGGGCGACGAGACAGTGATTATCGGGGAGGACGGAAAGGCGTTCATATCCGAGGAGCTCTGTGTGGGCTGCGGAATTTGCGTCAAAAAGTGCCCCTTCGAGGCACTCGATATCGTCAGCCTTCCCGAGGAACTTGAGCACCCCACCCACCGCTACGGCGAGAACGGGTTCGCCCTCTACGGCCTTCCCGCACCGGTCGAGGGAAAGGTGACCGGGATCCTCGGGCCGAACGGGATCGGGAAGAGTACCGCGGTGAAGATCCTTTCCGGTCAGCTCAAGCCGAACCTCGGCCTCTTCGAACGGGAGATCGCGTGGGAGGAGATCCTCAAAAAATACGCGGGAACCGAGCTCTTCGAATACCTGAATACTGTTTCTCAGAAGAAGCTGAAAGTAGCGGTCAAGCCGCAGTACATCGACTACATCCCGAAGGTCTTCTCAGGGACACCGCGGGAACTTCTGAAGAGCACGGACGAGCGCGGGGTGCTCTCGTCCTACATCCAGGCCCTGAACATCACTCCAATCCTTGAGAACGAGATTTCCACTCTCTCGGGCGGGGAACTGCAGCGGGTGGCGATCGCCGCCTGCCTTGCAAGGGAGGCTGACTTCTACTTCCTCGACGAGATCACGCCTTTCCTGGACATCTACCAGCGGATGGCGGCAGCAAACCTCATACGCGAGCTCGCACTCCGCAGGCCTATCGTGATCGTCGAGCACGACCTTGCCATCCTCGACATGCTGGCAGACACCGTGCACGTTGCCTACGGAAAGCCGGCGGCATTCGGCGTGATCACCCAGCCAAAGGGGGTGAGGGTCGGGATCAACCAGTACCTGGAAGGGTTCCTGCCGGAAGAAAACGTCCGGTTCCGCGACCACCCTGTCCTCTTCGAGAAGAGGGCGCACGCCGCGGGATCTAAGAGGACCACGCTGCTTGAGTTCCCGCCAATGAAGAAGACCTTCGACCGGTTCAGCCTTGAGATCTCGGGGGGAAGTATCAGGGCAGGCGAGGTTCTCGGGGTTCTCGGGGCGAACGGGATCGGGAAGAGCACGTTCGCACGCCTGCTGGCTGGCGCAGAGGAGCCGGACGGCGGTCCCGTGGAACTATCGGCACGAGTCTCTTACAAGCCGCAGTATGTCAAGGCGCCGAGCTCTGATACGGTCGAGTTCTACCTTCGTTCCTGCACCACCACGTTCGACAGCTCCCTTTACCAGCACGATATCGTCGAGCCCCTCTCGCTTCGGCCGCTGCTCCAGTCGCCCCTCGACACGCTCTCGGGCGGGGAGCTGCAGCGGGTTGCAATTGCCGCCTGCCTCTCCCGGCCCGCCGACCTGTACATCCTCGACGAGCCCAGTGCACACCTCGACGTGGAGCAGAGGGTGAAGATCACCCGGATGTTCCGCCACCATGTCGACGGGAGGGATGCGGCGATACTCGTCATCGACCACGATATCTACCTCGTCGACATGATCAGCGAGCGGATCCTCGTCTTTGACGGGGAACCCGGTGTGCACGGCGAAGCGACGGGGCCGTTCGATATGCGGGAGGGGATGAACAGGTTCCTCTCACGGTTGGGTATCACATTCCGCAGGGACAAGACCGGGCGACCCCGGATCAACAAGCCGCAGTCGTACCTTGACCGGGAACAGCGGGCGAGCGGAGAGTATTATTACTACACAGACAAGGAGATGGGGGAGTGACGGGATTCCCCGTCCAGGACTTTTATCGCAGATGACTGATGAAGGGCAGTGTCGTCATGTATTTTTTTCTTCCTGTCTGCTTCTCTGCACTGGTAATATCGCATTCCATACTGCGAGAGCAACAGAGGAGTGTGTCTGCATGAGCTTCATCATGTGGTGAGTGCGGTTTTCACATAGGTGGGAGGGGGAGAATCCCCCTCCCTGAACCCTCCCCCGAATACGGGATAGCCTGTGGGCAGGGTTTTCTAGAGCTCTTCACCCTGTTCTACAGCACAGGCTCTATCGCATTTTGGGGATGCCACAGTGGCGGGGCATCAGCCCCAAGAACGTCATCATGTGGTGAGTGCGGTTTTCACATAG
>DUGV01000189.1 GCA_013331225.1 Methanolinea sp. | reverse complement strand
TCCAGCAGATCCTCCGCGCCGGGGCCGACAAGGTGAGCATCAATACGAGCGCGGTGCACGACCCGTCACTGCTGAGCAGGGGGGCAGAGAAGTTCGGGACCCAGTGCATCGTGCTCGCGGAGGACGTGAAGCGGAACTTTTCCGACAATCCCGCTGCCACCCCGGTCACCCTTTCGGACGGCAGGACCTGCTGGTACGAGGTGGTGATCTACGGAGGGAGCAAGCCTACCGGGATCGATGCCGTTGCCTGGGCCAGGGAGGCCGAGGAGAGGGGTGCAGGCGAGATCCTCCTTACCAGCATGGAGACGGACGGGACCAAGAACGGGTTTGATATCCCCATCACTGCCGCGATATCGGAGGCAGTGGGGGTACCGGTCATCGCCAGCGGCGGTGTGGGGACACTCGAGCACTTCTATGACGGGTTCGTGCGTGGAAAAGCGGACGCATGCCTCGCGGCAAGCGTCTTTCACTACGGGGAGATGACCGTCCGCCAGGTCAAGGAGTACCTAGCCCGGCGGGGTATCCCGGTACGGCTGTGAGGTCAATCTCCACGGCCGCAACGGGATGTTCGAGTTCGAAGGCGTTCAGCACCGCGGGATGGATCTCCCCAAAGACACCGATCGGACGGCCAGCCGCGACAATGCTGCCCCTCCTCCCCCCGATGAAGGCAGGATCCTCCGACTCCTCCGAGGTATAGGGGATCGACAACTCCCTGCACATCGCGTCCGCAACGGCATACGCTTCTGAAAAGTCCGCTGCCGGGTGAAGTGAGACAAAGGCCGCCTTCTGGAAGGTCAGAAGACCCCTGACCACGTCACCGACCGCAAAGAGCCGCTGCGGAAGCTCGCGATGCCGGTTGAACTGGAGTGTCTCGATGAGAAGAGGAAGGAGCCCGGTCCTCACGATGGTGTTCTCCTCGCTGATAGGGTGAAGGACGGAGAGGGTTTCGGGAGCAACGGGGCGCTGCATCTTCCCATACATCACCTTCTCGCTTGTGAGCGTGAATGGAATCACCTCCTGGTACCCGAGGCCTGACCCGAGCGAACGGACAGCGGATGCAACAATCATCACCGGGTGGGCCCGGCCGATCGTGAAGGTCGGCGGGAGCTCTGCCCTGAAGTTCTCGTACCCGTACGCGATCGCTGCGTCCTCGAAGATATCCCAGTCATGCATGATATCGGCCCGGTAACAGGGAACCATGACCCTGACCTTGTCATCTCCCGCGGGTTCTGCCGAGAACCGCATCTTTCCGAGGAGGAGGGAGAGTCCGGCAGGGGTGAGATCAGCGCCGAGAAGGGCGCTGCACTCGCGGGCGCTCACCAGCCGGGTCGAGGGTGCCAGGGTGGGAATATGGTTTCCCGCGACATCCACGCTCTCGATCCGGCCGCCGGCATCGGCAAGGGCCGTGCAGATGATATTCACCGCGGTCATTACCGCCCGTTCGTCTGTTCCCGTCGTATCAAGGAGAAGGTTTCTCGATTCACCGGTCACGCGGGTCAGCTCGCCGTTGATAATGGGAGGAAACGAAAGGACCTGGTTGCAGGCATCCACGATCAGGGGGAACTTCGGAAAGCCCCTGACGATATCGGCGTAGGCGCGCCCCTTGGGGTGCTCATCGAGGATCTCCTCCATGGTCATCTCTCTCTCGTAGTCCAGAGGCACGAATGCCCTGGTACGTTCCTCCGCGATGTACCGGAATGGCGGGGTCACGCGGTCAAGGTCGTGGATCCCTATCGCCACCTTGCTCCTGCCGCGGCCCAGCGCCCAGTGGAGGGCCTCCTGGAGGCCCATCAGCGAGAGGATCGCTTCCTCGTCAAGTTGTATTCCCCTGATGACCGCGGTGCCGAGATACGGGCGTATCGAGGCAAGCCCCGGGTCGACCGAGAAACTGATCCCGGAGGGCGTGACATGGTACTGGGGAAGTCCCGTCTCAAGCCCGAGGAACCCTCGCATCGCCCTCGCAACACCCTCGACCGAGAAGAGGTCGGGGCGCGAGGGGAAGAACTCCACATCGACATGATCCTCCTCGACCCGCTCGATATCAGACCCTATCATGGGAAGGCGCGCGAGTATCGTCTCCCTGTCGGATCCCACCAGCCTCTCGAGGTAACGGTAATACAGCGTGATGACTGCCATATCAGGCACCTCCCCTGGTCTTTCCGGGCTGGTGCCACAGGGGCGTCTCCCGCACAAAGTCGATATCGGTCCTGTACAGCTGCCGGAGATCCTTCAATCCCAGCCGGAGCATCGCGACCCGGCTTACGCCAAGGCCCCATGCGAGCACGGGATGGGTGACGCCCCACGGTGCCCTCACCTCTTCCCTGAAGATCCCTGCACCCCCCATCTCGACCCAGCCCAGGCCGTCGACATACACCTCGGGTTCCACCGACGGCTCGGTATAGGGGAAGTATCCGGGCCTGAACCGGACGTCCTCGAATCCCATGCGACCGTAGAACTCCTTCAGGAACCCGAGGAGGTGGCGGAACGTGACGTCCCGGTCCATGACGATTCCTTCAAGCTGCTCGAATTCGGCCAGGTGGGTGGCGTCGATTGACTCTCTCCGGTAGACCCTGCCGATGCAGAAGACCTTTACCGGGGGCTCGGGATGCGCAACAAGGTGCTGAATGGAGAGGCTCGTCGTGTGGGTGCGCAGCACGCACTGTTCTGCCTTCTCCCTGTTCCACTGTCCTCCCCACCCTGTCGAGGAGGTGGTCCCTCCGTGGAGGTGCATGTCTCTCACCCTCTCGAACCCGGCCGGGAGCGAAACGGTCTCCTTCAGGAAGAACGTGTCCTGCATCTCCCTGGCCGGGTGATCCTGTGGCTGGAAGAGGGCATCGAAGTTCCAGAACGAACTCTGGGCGAGGCCCCCGTAGATCTCGGAGAAACCCATCTCGAGGAGGATCTGGCGCATCTCGTCCAGGATCCTCTGGTAAGGATGGACTTTCCCGGGGAAGACCTTCCGGGGCAGGGTCTCAAGGCTGTATCGCCTGATGCGAAGATCCTTCCAGGCGCCGCTCTTGATCTGCTCGCGAGAGAGAGTTCCCACCTCCTCCTCGAGGTCAAGCCCCTTCGCTGCGAGGGCCTCGCCCTCGGGGGTCAGGGATACCAGGTAGCGTGTCTCCTGGTGCTCGGTGAGATNNCGACCCCGTCGCCACCCCTGGATAGGTCAGAGAGGGCGACCTCGTCCTCCCCGGGCGCGTCCCGGCCGGTCTTCTCCACCACCCCGTCGCAGACCTTCACCCACCCCTTTTTTCGCATCTGGCCTATCCCGACACGGGATAATGGATGCGTGGTGAGTTCGGACATCGGGACCCGCTCCCCGAAACTTTCAAGCAGCTGGCGCTCGGGCAGGCCATCCCTCGCATACCGGGCTCCCTCCTCTGTGAGATGGTATGTGGTGTCGACCTTCTTCATCACATTGGCAAGGCCGCGATTCTCCAGCAGAAAGGCAAACTGGATCACCGACTCGGCGGTCGTCTCCATGCGGGCCGCAAGGGTGGCCGGATCTGCTCTTTTCAGCGGTTCAAGAACTCTCAAGAGTCGTTTTTCATTCAGTGACAGGTCCATCTCACTCCACCTTCACCAGGTGTGCCACAGCCTCCATCCTCTCCCGGAAGTCCCGGACAAAGGCCAGCACCCGTTCTGCGGTCTCCTTCTTGC
>DUGV01000267.1 GCA_013331225.1 Methanolinea sp. | reverse complement strand
CTCTCCAAGAACATGCTGATCATCGTCCTTTACGTCCTGATCATCTTCGTAGCCACCATTATCAGCCTGCATATCGCTCCGACGGACTTTTCCGTACACCAGGTCGTGTTTGACGAGGTCTCGGCAATGAGCAACGTGGGAATCGGCGTAGGGTACATGACCCCGGGAAGCCCTATTCCGATCAAGTGGATTTTTATCCTCCTGATGTGGGTCGGGAGGCTCGAGATCATACCGGTCCTCATCCTGATCATGGGGCTCGTCCGGGGCTTTGAGGCACGAGTGGCAGGGAAGTAGCAGGGAGTAACGCTTTCTTTTCCACGGAAGCGGGAATATGGATTATCCGGTTGTACAGAAGGACACAAGGGAATATCCCAGGACTAATGCAGGCACATTCTCGATCTTTCCACCTCCGCGTGCCAATCAGGAACCTTACAACACCCCATTCGTCGCAATTTACCAAAATCAAAATATTCTTCTTCTCACAGCCTAACCACCTGTAGGTTGACGGCCCGATGGATAGCATTCTTCCGGCATTCGCCCGTATCCTGGTTGCAGCAGCCGTCTGCTGGCTCAATTTCATATTGATAGATCTATTCTTCAGGCTCCCTGCGGGCGGAGGCGTGGTGGGGGCGACCGCCATCGGCACACACATCGAAAGGGGTGGAGGCGCCATCCACGGCGGCTACATGATGGGCAACATCGTCTCTTCCCCCGACGCCTCGGCGGGGACACTCCTTGCCTCCTGCGGGGTCTATATTGCAGGGATACCAGGAGGGCTGCTCGCAACATTCCTGGTCTTCATCGGCAACCGTATATGCCATGACCGCGGGTATGCAGGCACTACCGGCGCCATCACCGCAACGTTCATCGTCTGGGGCTTTTCCCAGATCGGGTTCTCCCCTGCCGAGTTCATCGCAGGGATGGTGATCGCCATCCTGACGATCCAGGGAATATCACACCGCCATTCCAGCCGCCTCCTTGCCTACCTCTGGAAGGTGAGGGAAGGATGACGCCGCAGGAAGCCGCCCTCGCGGTGTGCGCAGTCATCGCAGTGTACGCAGCCATCAGGGTTGCGCTCGAGCCTGACACACTCAGGAAACTCCCCTTCCTGAATGTGCTCTCTTTTGCCGTTGCGGGGAGTATTGCCCTCCTCATACCCCACCCGCTGAGCATCGTCGCCGCCGCGGCCTACTTCGTCGGGTCGACACTCGAGTCGAACGCCATCGCCAGTACCTATGCAGGAGGGCTGGATCGCCGTGAATAACATTGCATTGATGGCGTTCGGGGCGCTGGCCATCATCGGAGCCCTGCTCACCATCGTCGAGCGTGATCCCTTCAGGAAACTTATCTCCCTCGGCATCCTTGTCGGGGGATCGGTCCCGTTCATCGTTGACAGGGGACTCCTCGATGTTGCCATCGCGGTCGCGCTCATCGCCCCGCTCTCCACAATCTTCATCCTCATGGTCTGCGGGAGGGGAGATCAATGAACCCGGAGTTCATACTCGGTCTTGTGCTCCTGCTGGGTGGAACCATCGCTGCGGCATTTCCGGTACCAAAAACCTACCTGAACCGGCTGATCAACCTGGAGATCTCGGCATGGGGGCTCCTCCTGCTGATGCTCTCCTACAATGAGGCGCTTGCGCTTCTGACATTTGGAGGGGTTTCTGCGCTCTCGGTATATATCTTCGTGAGAGTAATCCAGAAAAAGGAGGCGCCGGCGTGATCATCCAGAGGATATCGAGGGTTCTCTCAAACTTCGACAATATCCTGCCGGTATTCGCCGCAGCCTGCGCGGCGATGTCGGTCTTCGTCCTCCTCTCGCTACCGCTGCCATATTCTGAAGACCAGCTGTATCCAAAGCAGATCGTCCCGGGGAGCACGCTCAACCCTTATGACAGGGGCGGGCCGCCCTTCACCCAGGTTTCAATCCATTCCCAGTACCCGGAGAACTCCCCCACTGCAGGGTATGTCACGGCATACCTTACACCCCTCTCTCTCTTCATCTCGGAGCATACCGCCTACATGGGGACCACTATCGTCGCACACCCGGGAGGCATCCTCGATGAGATCCTCTATAATACGAGGGGTCTTGATACAGTCGTTGAACCGACCATCCTGTTTGTTGCATTTGCAATCGCGGCATACATCTTCAGGAAGAGGGAGGCCTAAAAAAAGATGTGGAACGAATACTCCATCGGGCTTGCCGCCGCATTTGCATGTGCGCTCATCGGGTTCCTGGCTCTCGTCTGGGAACGGGACGACCTCCATAAACTCCTGCTCATCGACCTCGTCGAGACCGCGTCGCTTGCGGTGATCGCGCTGATCGGGACCGATCTATCAGAGGCGCTGATTCTTCCCGGCCTGGTGGTGGGAATAGCCGAGCTTCTGGCACTCTCGCAAATATACCTGACAAAGGAAGGGTACCAGCACCACCCTGTCACGCGCCTGAACATCGAAGTGATGATGCGGTCCCCGGCCCCGGTCATCATCTCCGCCATCCTTGTGGTGTACGGCATCATCCTCTCAGGGTTCACCGGCGGGGGGATCGCGGGCCTCGGCATCGTGTTCCTCCTGATGAGCAGGAGCTTCTCCGGGGACTTCCATGCCCTGGAGATGGCGAGCGGGATCTCCTGGGCGCTCTGGGTCGCGGCGTTCTTCGTGTTCATGTTCGCCCCCCAGTGGTGGTACATGGCCCTCATGGGCGCTGCAATCGGGATCCTCCTGAAGGTGATTGCCAAGATGTCCCTCGTAGGGGCGATGTGGGGTGAACCCGAATGAACGAGATCGGGGGAGCACCCCTCTTCTTCCTGGAGTTCGGGGACATCGTGATCTACTTCACACCCTTCACTCTCACTCTCTTCATCCTGGCACTCGTATTCACGGTGTTTGTGCTGGTGAGCAGGCCCGAGCGCCAGATCGACATCGCATTCGGCGGGGATGCGTACTATGCAAAGGAGATCTCTCTCTCCGAACTCCGGTTCCGCCGCTTCATGTCGATCGCCTGCGGTCTTGCGTGCATGGGGGCGATGGTCACCGGCGATGTCTTTGATTTCACACTCTTTGTCTCTCTCGTCGGCATCTGCAACGTGGGGATCGTGGCGGCAGTAAAGAGCAGGCATGTCCAGAATGCCGCCTACCAGTACGGCCTGGTGGCGCTTGCGGGGACTGTCCCGATGTTCTCCGCGGCGGCGATGATTGCTGCAACAACAGGAACACTCTCGATGCTCGAACTGGCGAAAGGTATGATCCTGATCCCGGTTGCCGCAAAGGCACTTCTCGTGCTCGGGGTGATGGGGGAGGGGATGGCCCCATTCTACGCGGCCAAGGCCGAGATGTTCAGGGCACCCGGTGCCCCCTATGTGATCATGTGCTCGCTCTCGTCACTCCTGATCTTCCTGAGAGTGGCCGAGGTGATTCTGCTCCTGTGAGGTGAATCGAATGAACAAGCAGTATGCCCTTGCCCTGATGCTGGTTTCGGCGGTTTCGGCAGCAGGAGCACTGGCTCTCAATTACTGGGGCATTCTCCCCTTCTGGGCCTATGCAGCAGTCCTGATTGCCGGGTTCCCGCTTTTCCTGCTGGGGCTCGGGCTGTACTGGATGGCCCGCGAGGGTGAGGCGGACATGCCGTTCCTGGGGTACTAGCAATGATCGCCGAGCTGCTCTTTGCCGTGTTCTTCGGGCTCCTCCTGCTTGGCATTCACCGGAAGGTGATTGCCCGCATCCAGAGGCGGCCCGGGCCCCCGGTGTGGCAGGAGATCCTGCATATGCTGAAGTTCTCGTTCAAGACCACGTGGGTTCCGGCCACTGCGAGCACCGCGCTCTTCTGCGGCGTAGTCCTGGTCGCCATCGGGATCTGGACTGCTGCGCTCGTCGTGGTACTCTCGGGAGGAAGCCTCCTGGTCATCTTTGCCATCTACATGCTCCATAAGATCGTCGAGCATGGGTTCGGGCTCTCGTCCGGGTCCCCGTATGGAAAGTTCGGAGGGGTCCGATCGGTCATCTCGGCGGCTTCCGAGATCCCCCTCTTTGTCAGCGTCGCAGCGATCGCAATTTTCACCCAGTCGCTGATGATTACGGATATCATCGCGTACCAGGAGATCAATGGTCCGCTTCTCATCACCGTCCCGCTCGCGGCGCTGGCGATGTACGTGGTCCTCCTCTCCAAGATGCCGTTTGGCCCATTCTCGATCGTGGAGAGCAAGGAACTCGTCAGCGGGTACAAGACCGAGCACTTCGGCGTGTGGAGGGCGGGCCTCGAGGTCTGCAACGGCCTGAAGACCTATGTCCTCCTCCTGACCTTCATCCTTGTGTTTATCGGGAATCTCCCGTTCTGGCTGGTCATTCTCGCGATGGTTATCATTCTCATCACACTCTCGTTCGTGTGCGCCCTCTCTCCCATGCTCTCACCATACGACAGTGTGACTGTCCAGACACTGATTGCCGGCCTGATGGTCGCATATGTTGCCCTCCTCGGGGTGATGTCATGATCAGAGAAGTATTGGTGGTTGGCACCCTCATCTATCTCCTGATAATCGCCATGCAGTGTTTCGACCGTCCTGCTCTATGGTTGCAGGGCCTGGCCATTGGGGCAGCGCTTGCCCTCGCAACCACCGTCTACTGGTGCCGGGAGGATCTGCGTCTCCGGACATGGGAGGCGATTGCATTGTGGGCAGTAGTCCTCCTCTTTGTCGCGTATGGCCTTGCGAGGCTGGGAGGCCTGATATGAGGGAACCGATCTACGAGAAAGACCTCATCGCCATGAAGTATACAATCCTCGAAAGCCGGCGCCATGACCGGATGGTGCGCGAGATTGCTGCCGAATTCGGCATCCCCCAGAACAGGATGCGGCGCTACCTCATGGACTGCTGCGACATGCTCCTCCTCGAGAACCTCCCGGCACGCTACGAGCAGGGGAAGAGGGTTCAGGAGGAGGCTCCCGAACCCGAGCGGCAGCTTGGAGCACACCTCTTTACGCGTGCTGTCCCCCTCCTTGGAGAGGACAGGATGCTTCAGATACTCGACAGGGTTAAGGAACTGGCCCGCGGGGGGACGCCGATCGACCAGGCGGTGCGGGTGGGAAAGGAGATGATCAGGGAGGCGATCACCGGATGACGGTTCTGCAGTCCCTGAAAAACTTTGTCAGGTCGAAGTCCATCCACGTCGCGTACGTGGATGTCGGCTCCTGCAACGGGTGCGACATCGAGGTCCTGGCATGCCTGGCACCCCGGTATGATATCGAGCAGTATGGTATCTTCGTCCACAACAACCCAAGGGAGGCCGATGTCCTCCTGGTCATCGGCGCCTACACGCCCGGGTGGGAGGGGAAGCTCGAGGGGCTCTGGGAGAAGATCCCGGACCCGAAGGTGGCAATTGCCATCGGGAACTGCCCCATATCGGGGTGCCTCTTCAACCGCCCGCACACCCTCGTCGACCCTCCGGTCGCAAAGCATATCCCGATTGCCGCACAGGTCCCCGGCTGCCCGCCGAGGCCAACCGAGATCCTCTCGGCAATACTCTCGGTCGCACCTACGGTGTTCAAGGACTACGAGGTGAGGAAGTGACGAAGCGGACAGTCGACGTCTCCATCCCGGTCGGCCCGGTCCATCCCTGCTGGAAGGAGCCGGCCCGTGTCAAGTGCGAGACCCGCGGCGAGTTCGTCCTCTCTGCCGAGGTCGAGCTTGGCTACATGAAGAAGGGGATCGAGCGGATCATGCGGGGGAGGCCCTGGCAGGAAGTGATGTTTTTGGCAGAGCGGGTCTGTGGGATCTGCTCGGTCATCCATAACATGGTCTTTATAGAGGCGCTCGAGAAGATCAGCGCCATCGCGGTGCCCGAGCGGGCGGCGCTCCTGCGCGTGATCGTAAACGAGCTCGACCGGATGCAGAGCCACATCCTCGCCAATTTCTCATACTGCTACACCATCGAGCACGAGACGCTCGGGATGTACCTTCTTGACACCAGGGAGAAGGTCATGGACGAGCTCGAGAGGATCACTGGTGCCCGGGTCACCTGCGCCTACATCGTCCCGGGCGGGGTGCGGTTCGACCTTCGTGCCGAGGATGCGCTCCACCTCAGGGCGAGCCTGGAGGCGCTTGAAAAGGACATCACCCGGTACATGGGGATGTTCGAGCACGGCCCCCTCATCGCCCTCAGGAGCCGGGGGATCGGCATCCTGACAAAGGACGCCGCCCAGGAGGCCTGCGCCGTCGGCCCCACTGCCCGGGCAAGCGGCCTTCCGGAGAGCGACCGGCGGCTCCGGCACCCAACCTACCAGAAGCTTGGCTTTACCCCCGTGTCCCGCGAGGAAGGCGATAACTTTGCAAGGATCATGATGAGGTTCCAGGAGGTGCTCCAGAGTATTGCCCTGATCCGCACGTGCCTGGACACGCTCCCGGAAGGACCGATCCGGGGAGGGGGGATACCGGGCGAGGGAGAGGTCGCCTACTCGGGCGAAGCTCCACGGGGAGAGCTCTCCTACTTCATCAGGACCGATGCTGCCGGGAGGGTCGTCGAGATCTCCATCCAGACCCCCTCCATCATGAACATCGAGGCGTGCTGCCACTACATGCTGAAGGGGGTCGCGTCGCTTGCGGACGTCCCCTCGACGTTCGTGTCGTCTGACCCCTGTATCGCCTGCACGGAGCGGTGACATGCCGCTCTCGATCGTCTACTACGCAAAGGAGTTCTTTCGTGGCGAGTGGGCAAGGAAGTTCCTCGCTGCGAAGACCGCTCCGCTCGTCACCCCCACATATTTCAGGAACTACCCCGAGCTTACCGGAAAGACCTGCACTCACCACCTGTTCTGCATGATGGCATGTCCCGCCCCGGGCGCAATCGACGTCGTCAGGACGCCTGAAGGGTGGATGCCCCGCATCCATGTCGGCCACTGCATCAGGTGCGGCCTCTGCGTCGAGGCGTGCCCGAACGGGGTGCTAAGAAGCGGCCGGATCCTCGAGTCGATGTTCTACGACAACACCAAACTCTCGTTCTCGTTCCGGATTGACGTGGACACCGAGAGGTGCATGGGGTGCGGGAACTGCGCAGTGGCCTGCCCGGTGAACAAGCTGATCGATTCACAGATGTCTCACGGTGGTCGCGCATCCACCGATGACCTCCTCCTTAAGGTGAACGAGGGGAAGTGCCAGGTGCTCCACGTGGAGAAGTGCACGGGGTGCAAGACCTGCGAGCACCACTGCCCGAACGAAGCGATCCACGTTGCCCGCCTCCTCGAGGCGGTTCATGCGCCGGAGGACGAACTATGAAGTTCCTCTTCAACACGGGCAGGACGATCCGGCAGGGATCGTATGTTGAGCGAAAGAACGCCCCTTCGTACCGGGAAGAGGCATCAGCGATCCGCATGAACCCCGTGGACATGTTCGAGATGATGGTGGAGGAGGGCGACCGCGTGAGGGTGAAGAGCAGCACCGGAGAGGTCGTGATGAAGGCAAGAGCCGATCCCGGACTTGTCCGTGGGAGGGTCTTTTGCAGTCTCGGGCCGTACGCCAACCACATCGTCAGCCCGGAGACCCACGGCACCGGGATGCCGGATTTCAAGGTCACCGAGGTGGAGATCGAGCCGACGCAAGACCCGGTATCCTCGGTCGCGATGCTGATGGGGCAGTGCGGGGGTGTCCCGTATGAGGATTGAGGACGTGGTCTGCTCGTTTTGCGGGTGCCTGTGCGACGACCTCGTCGTAGAGGTTGAAGGAACCCGCGTTATCAACGTCGAAAATGGCTGCACGCTCGCGAATGAGAAGTTCATGGGGGACCACCGGCTGGAGGCCCCGATAAGAAGGTCAGGGGGGAAGTGGGAGAAGGTCTCCTACGAGGAGGCGATCGCGGAGACCGCCGGCATCCTCCTTGACGCCGACCGTCCGCTCCTCTACGGATGGAGCGGGACGTACGGAGAGGCCCAGACCATCGGGGTTCACCTGGCAGAGGTCCTCGGCGCGGTCATCGACAACACCTCGACGGTATGCCACGGCCCGTCCATCATGGCGATCCAGGAGGTCGGCCACCCCGGCTGCACTCTCGGGCAGGTCAAGAACCGGGCGGACGTGGTGGTATACTGGGGTGCAAACCCGGTCGACGCACATCCCAGGCACATGAGCAGGTACACCACCTATTGCGACGGGTTCTTTGTGAAGAACGCATTCAGGGAGAGGAAGGTGGTGGTCGTGGACGTCCGAGAGACCGAGTCCTCTCAGGTCGCAGACGAGTTTGTGAAGGTAAACCCCGGGGGCGACTACGCGGTCCTCTCGGCACTCCGGGCGATCGTCAGGGGCAAGCGCGATATCATCCCGCCTGATGTCGAGGGAGTCTCCCGCGAGCAGCTCTTCAGGGTTGCCGATATGTGCATAGCAGCCAAGTTCGGGGCCTTTTTCTTTGGTGTGGGACTCACGATGGCTCCTGGGAAGAATAAAAACATCCGGAACGCCATCGAGCTGACTGAGGAGCTGAACCGGCACACAAAGTTCACCATCTCCCCGATGAGGGGGCACTGGAACGTGTATGGTTCGAATGAAGTGTTCACATGGATCACCGGGTATCCCTTCGCGGTCGATTTTGCGAGGGGGATTGCATTCTACAATCCCGGGGAGACCACGAGCGTGGACATCCTCCGAAGAGGAGAGTGCGATGCCTGCCTTGTCGTCGCAAGCGACCCCGGCGCACATTTCCCGCGGGCATGCGCAGAGCACCTCGCACGCATCCCCACGGTCCAAATTGACCCCCATGTCAACGTCACCACCCACCTCTCGCGCATTCAGATCCCGGTCGCGGTCGCGGGTATCGATGCCGAAGGGACTGCCTACCGGATGGACGGCGTCCCGATCCGGACCCGGAAGCTCTTCCAGGGAAGATATCCTGACGACCTTGAGGTGCTTGAGAAGATTTATGCCATCGTGAAGGAGGCAAAGGGATGACGCCAGGGCTCCTGATTAAGAATGCGTTCGTGATCGACCCACTCTCGGGCGTGAAAGGAGAGATCATGGATATCGCGATCAGTAACGGGAGGATTGTCGACGAGGCACCCCGAGACGCGGAGGTCATAGACGCAGCCGGATGCCTCACCCTCCCTGGCGGGATCGACTCCCATTCCCACGTCTGCGGCACCAAGGTGAACTTCGGCAGGTACATGAGCCCGGAGGACATGCGGGCAGGGAGGACCGCGCGGAAGGGCGTCATGCACGTGACATCCGGTTACAGCGTGCCCACGACGTTCGGCAACTCCTACCGTTACAGCACCATGGGGTACACGACAGTCCTCGAGGGGGCGATGGCACCTCTTGAGGCGAGGCATACCCACGAGGAGTTCACCGCGACTCCTCACCAGGACATGCTTGCCAACACGCTCTTTGATGGCAACTGGTCCATCATGGAAGCGGTCAGGGAGAAGGACGTGAAGAGGGCGGCCGCCATCGTGGCATGGACGCTTGCGGCAGTCAGGGGATTTGCCATCAAACTGACGAACCCAGGGGGCACCGAGGCGTGGGGCTGGGGCGAGGATGTACACAGCATCCAGGACCTGGTCCCCCACTTCGAAGTGACGCCTGCCGAGATCATCGGGACGATGATCAGGGCAAACGAGATGCTGAACCTGCCGCACTCGGTCCACCTCCACTGCAACAACCTGGGGGTGCCCGGGAACTTCCGGACCACCCTCGACACGATCGACCTGGTCCCTGACCTGAACAAGGAACGCCAGAGCCTGTACCTCACGCATGTCCAGTTCCACTCCTATGGAGGGTCCACATGGAGGGACATCTGCTCACGGTCTGAAGACATCGCCCGTGCGGTGAACGGCAAGCCGCAGGTGGTCATGGACATGGGGCAGATCATGTTCGGGAGGACCACCACCATGACCGCGGATGGCCCGATGGAGTTCAAGCTCTTTATGCTCCACCATAACAAGTGGAGCAATCACGACGTCGAGCTCGAGACCGGGTCCGGGATCATCCCTGTCTACTACGGGAGAAAGAGCCTCGTCAACTGTGTCATGTGGTCCATAGGACTCGAGCTTGCACTCCTCGCGAAGAACCCCTGGCAGTGCCTGCTCTCCACCGACAGCCCGAATGGTGCACCGTTCGTGAAATACCCCGAGATCATCGCGCTCCTCATGAGCCAAAGGCTGCGCGAGAGCGAGCGGAAGATGATCGACCCGAGGACCGAGCATTTCGTGCCCCTGTTCGCTATCGAGAGAGAACTGGATTGGTACGAGATTGCAGTGATGACCCGCGCCGCACAGGCAAAGGCGCTTGGAATCACCCGTATCGGGAAGGGATACCTGGCGCCGGGAGCCGAGGCCGATGTCGCCATCTACCCGATCAGTCCGGACCAGGTGGACCCTTCAGTCGATTACCAGCAGGTGATGGCCGCGTTCTCCCGCTCCCGCTTCACCATAAAGCGCGGCCGGGTAGTGGCACGCGACGGCGAGGTGATAGTGGAAGGGGCAAACAGCACCATCTGGTCAAAGGCACACGTCCCGCCCGAATACGACATGGGGACCGACCCGGAGTTCACGAAGAAGTTTGAGCAGTACTATACGGTCAGGATGCGCAATTACCCGGTCCAGGACGTCTACCTGCCGAGGGGCCTTCGGATCGATACGGAGGCGTCACTATGAGGGTCATCCTGAAGACCAAGCCCCGTGCGAAACCAAGAATCCCCATCGAGGCAGAGGAGATAATACCCCAGAACTTCCTCCGAAAAAACGACATAAAGATCTTCGAGGGGAACAAGGAACGGTCCCTTGATGACCTCTTCTTTGTTACCAGAGAGGGCCCTGCGGTCTCCCCGGACCAGGTAGAGGTGATCCTCACCGGTGACACAGGGGTGATCAAGAGGGTGGGCGAGTACATGAACGCCGGGAGGATCATCATCGAGGGGGATATTGGGATGCACTGCGGCAACTTCATGAGCGCCGGGGAGATCCTCATCCGGGGAAATGCCGACGCGTGGCTCGGGCGCGAGATGCGGGGCGGGCGCATATCCTGCGAGGGGAATGCCGGCCATTACTGTGCGGCCGGATACCGCGGGGAAAAGCGTGGCATGAGAGGCGGCACCGTGGAGGTGAAGGGGAACGCCGGTGATTTTTGCGCCGAGTACCTCTCGGGCGGCGAGGTTATCGTCCACGGGAACTGCGGCGACATGCCGGGCGTGGAGATGCGGGGCGGGACGCTTGTCATCGGGGGGGACTGCCTGCGGCCATGCGGGAACATGACCGGCGGGACGTGCATGGTCTTTGGACAAGCCCGGCAGTTCCTCCCGACATTCCGCAGGAACGGGTCCCAGGAAGCAGAGTACGCGGGCAAGCGATACCGGATGAACGTCTTCAGGGGAGATGTCGCGAACAGGGGGAAGGGAACCCTGATGGTCCGGGGATGACACTTCCTGAAGAGGTCCGAGATACCATGCGGCACAATCCCTCCCATATCCTTTTACTCCTGGAAATGCATCTTTTTTAGTGTATCTCCTGTAATTCCACCGTGATACCCCATGATCTCCGTACTCCTCGTTGACGACGAACCAGCTCTCCTGGATATCACCCAGATATTCCTCGAAAAAGATGGAAAGATGTCTGTGACCCTCTCGGAATCGGCGGGATCCGCCCTCCGCATGCTGGATACTGAAAGGTTCGACATCATTGTCTCTGATTACGAGATGCCGCAGATGAACGGGATCGATTTTTTAAAGGCAGTGAAGGCAAGAGGCGTCGATATCCCATTCATCATCTTCACAGGCCGCGGGAGGGAGCATGTCGCCATCGAGGCGCTGAACATCGGCGCCTCGTTCTACCTCCAGAAAGGGGGTGACCCGAAGTCCCAGTTTGCCGAGCTTCGCACAATGATCGTGCAGGCGGTGCAGCGAAAGAAGGCGGAGGAGGAGGTGCGCTTAAACCAGCACAGGCTCCAGGCGATGATCGATCTCCACCAGATGTCGGCCGCACATGAACGGGATATCTGCACCTATGCCCTGGAGACAGCAATCTCTCTCACGGGAAGCACGATGGGCTACATTGCGTTTCTGAATGAAGAAGAGACAGTGCTCTCCATGTACGCCTGGTCGAAGACCGCGCTCTCCGAGTGCCGTGTTGCAGAAAAACAGGTCATATATCCTGTCGAGAAGACAGGCCTCTGGGGGGAGCCGGTCCGCCAGAGGCGCCCGGTGATCACGAACGACTACGCGGCGCCAAACCCGGCAAAGAAGGGGCACCCGGAAGGCCACGTGAAGATGATCCGGCACCTCGGCGTCCCTGTGATGGACGGTATAAGGATCGTGATGGTTGCAGGGTTCGGGAACAAGCGCTCCGAGTACAACGAAGATGATATCCGGCAGGTCACGCACCTGATGGGGGGATTGTGGCAGATCCTCAAGCGAAAGCGGATAGAGGCCGAGCTTGTGGAGAGCGAGAAGAAGTTTCGGTCCTACTTCGACCTGCCGCTGGTGGGAATTGCCATCACGTCACCCGACATGCAGTGGATCAACGCAAACCAGAAGCTCTGCCATATGCTCGGGTACAGCCTTGATGAGTTGAAAGCGCTCAAGTGGTCAGATCTCACCCCTCCGGAAGAGCTTGCGAAGGAGCTCGAGCTCTACACGCGAGTCGTTTCCGGTGAAAGCGAATCACACACGGTCAAGAAACGGT
>DUGV01000068.1:2098-5923 GCA_013331225.1 Methanolinea sp. | reverse complement strand
GCGGCGTGCACGGGTTCCCGAGGAAGTGCTTGACCTTGCCATGATCATCTACCGTACTATCTTCCTGATCATGGACCACCTGGTGATGGTCTACCAGGCACAGATGATGCGCCTCGGGTACCGCACATTCCGCGAATCGATACGCTCGTTTGCCACCCTTGCGGGTGCAGTCTTTATCGCCAGCTGGGAGGCGGGGGAAGACCTGACCCGGGCAATGGAGGCCCGTTGCTACGAGGGGAAATTTGCAGTGCTGGGAGAAGGGAGACCATTCTCCCTTCCCTCCGTCCTTGCGGTCATCTCGTTTCTTTTCATGTCTGCAGGAGTCGTTGCGGCCACAACCCATGTCACGTTGATATAGGAGTCACCAAAATGAGCAGAATCATCCTTGAGGCAAGGGACATCCGGTACCGTTATCCCAGGGGAATGGAGGCGATTCGCGGGATCAGCTTCCATGTCCGGAGGGGGGAGAAGATCGCACTGGTCGGTCCAAACGGTGCCGGGAAGTCCACAATCCTCCTGATGTTCAATGGCATGATTCGTCCCGATTCAGGGACCATTCTCTTTGACAACGTGCCCATTTCGTACGACCGGGCATCTCTCAGGACGCTCCGGAAGAGCGTGGGGTTCGTGCTCCAGAATCCTGACCGGCAGATCATCTCCCCCACGGTATACCAGGACGTCGCATTCGGTCCGACCAACCTTGGGTTCACTGACGAAGAGGTAAAGGAGGCGGTGGAGGGCGCCCTGGGGCGTGTGGGCCTCTCTGGGTTCGGGCGCCGCCCTCCCCACCACCTATCAGGAGGAGAAAAGAAGCGTGTGGCCATTGCAGGCGTGCTCGCGATGGACCCGGATGTGCTGGTGTTCGACGAGCCGACAAGCGGCCTCGACCCGTCGGGGTCAGAGGACATCATGGAGCTCCTTGACGAGCTGAACCAGCAGGGGAAAACGGTCATCATCTCGACACACGACATCGAGCTCGCCTATCCCTGGGCCGACCGTGCCATCCTCCTCCTGAATGGGCGGATCCTCCAGGAAGACGTCCCGGATGTCGCTTTTGGAAACCCGGAACTCGTGCGGAAGGCCCGCCTCTCCATGCCCACGGTCCTCGAACTATACCTGGAACTGGGCCGAAGGGGTTTTTGCCTCCCGGAGCGCCGGCCAAAGACGGTGCTCGATATGCTCAACGTCATCGACCGGGCCTTCAGGAACAAGCCCTGCTACACACAGCCGGGCAGCATCACCCTCTTTGACATCGACTCTTCACACGATACGGATATCCCGGGATGGTGCGCCGCACATCCGGGCGTTCCCGTGGGGGCAATGGGGACCCGTGCGAAGCAGCGGGCTGCAGACGAGAAGATATGGCTTGACTTCACCTATGGAGTCATCGACAAGTGCATCCTGAAGGCGCTGCTCGGTGAGCACAGCCTCATTATCGTCACAGGGAGCATGGTGGGGAGGGTCCACGAGAGGGTTCGGGAGTTCTGCCGGGAGAACCAGGTTGAGATTCAGGTCTCCTCTCTCTCAAAAAGGCATGGATGACGCCCCGGCCTGGCAGGACCCAATGGGTTGACAACAGTTCTCATCTTCGCAAAGGAGATACGATCAGATGCCAATATTTGTCAATCCTGCTGTGTGCCATACGTTGATTCGAACCAGGCCGGCAACTATGGGAGCAGAGAGTGACGAGGTGGTCTGATACGGCTGCTATTCCTTCGAGGGCTGACAGCGAGACGCTCAGCGTAGCATTCACCCTGGTCTTTCGGCAGGGCCGGGCTCCTCCCTCGTGCCCGAGCCCCCGCGAAGCAGAACTCTTAAACCAGATATGCGACAGGGTGCAGGCGGCATCTCCTGCCGCGTGCAGGGATGCACTCATTCGCGTGAGAAAACTCTCCTATGACGTGTATATTGTCTGTGATGAATTCCGGGAAGGGATTTTCGGCACCGGGGATGAAGCACAGGCAGCGGCGATCAATGCCCTTGCTGAGATCAACCCCGGTTTTTCCAAAGAGGAGTACCGGACGGCATTCGTAACAGGAATGATGTGGACGGCATTCTGACAGGTCATGTCGACGCTTCCTCTTCCTTCATTTTTTCAAGGAGCAAAACAACTTCCGTTCCCTTCTTCTTCGCCTCTGCGATTGCGGTCGGGTGTCCCCGGATTCCCTGATATCTGTCCATGTCGTTTGCGATGATGTTGTCGTAGTACTCGAAGCCGAGAGTGTTGAAAAATGCGGTGACAGCCGGGAATGCCGCGTCAAAGACATTGTCCCAGGAGAGACCTGCGGTGGAGATGAAGATGCCCTTGTGCCGGCGGATCTGCTCGTTTGGAAAGTAAAGGTTCTTCAGGATGAATTTCCTGGCCCATATGAACTGCGCCCGATCGATGAGTCCTTTCAGTTCCGCGGTGATCCCCATACTGTAGATGGGGGAGGCGACCGCAAGACATTCTGCCGCAAGGATCCGGTTGAAGAGAGGGATTGCGTCGTCTTTCACGACACACTCCCCTGTCTTGTGGCAGGCATTGCAGCCCCTGCAGGGGTTCACATTGGCTTCCGTCAGGGGAATCTTTTCGATGACCACCCCGTCCTCCTCTGCCATTGACGAGAGGACCCAGTCGAGGAGCGTCTCGGAGTTCCCGCCCCGCCGCGGGCTCCCGGCAAACGCAAGGACCTTGATCTCCATTGAACACCGGTATGACACCGGAGATGAAAAAATGATTTGAACAGGGGTATATAAGAGAAGCGACCGCGGAAAAATGAGAGTTTTTTAGGATTTTAAATCTTCTTGAAGCAGAGGTACCAGTCCTTGCACTCGTACCCCTCGGAGAGACGCCTGTCCATCTCCTCTTTGTTCTTCGGTGCCGGGACCACCACCTTGTCACCGGGCTGCCAGTTCGCAGGGGTCGCGACCCCGTACTTGTCGGTTGTCTGGAGGGACTTGACGAGGCGGACTATCTCAGGCATGAATCGCCCGGCAGTCAGCGGGTAATAGATCATTGCCCGCAGTATCCCCTTGTCATCGATAAAGAAGACTGCCCTGATTGCAGCAGTGCTGCTCTGGCCGGGATGAATCATCCCATACTTCTTGGCGACCTTCATGTCAAGGTCGGCAATGATGGGGAACGGGATATCGACCCCCATCTTCTCCTTCACGTTCCTGATCCATGCGAGGTGGGAATGGACCGAGTCGATGGAGAGGCCCATTAACTGGACGTTGAGTGACTTTAAATCCTCTGCGATTGCGGAGAATGCGATGAACTCGGTAGTGCACACCGGGGTAAAATCCGCAGGGTGCGAGAAGAGCACGAGCCATTTCCCCTTGAAATCAGAGAGCTTTACCATGCCCTGGGTGGTGAGGGCCTCAAAATCAGGGGCCGGCTCGCCGAGAATGGGCATTGAACTAAATTCACCGCACATTTCAATTCACTCCTTCATCAGTTCATCGAGCTGCGCCTTTCCATATACGTAGGCTGGCATGCCTGCCAGGAGGAATGCAACTCTCAATGCTTCTTCCACCTCGTTCTTTTTAATCCNNCCCAGGTTTGCGGCACCTGCAAGCTGCGCCCTTGTGGCATGCTGGTCGCGAAGCGATGCGGCGATGGCGATTGCAATGAGCTTTTTTGTCTTCCGGGTGAGTGCTCCGTCGTCCCAGATGTGCCCCTCGAGCTTCATCACCATCTCGTACATCATGGGGTCCTTCTCTGCAAGTTCCTTGAAGAACTTCGGGACCTTGCCGATCATCTTCTCAAGGTCTTTGATATTTTTGGTCTCTTTTGCCATAGCCGCATCACTTCTTCAGCTTCATGGGCTGGCCGCAGCAGAC
>DUGV01000068.1:0-2091 GCA_013331225.1 Methanolinea sp. | reverse complement strand
CCTTCCTTTGATACATTCACCATGATCCCCCTCCAAGCTTAAAAAGTCCCGGAAATACTATGCATCCGGGAACCATCCATATTCTGAAGACGATACCCTGGACTTGCTCCCGCTGTGAAGAAAAAAATGAAAGTTACTGGTTGCTCTTTCCGCGCTTCGGCGGGTTCATCACATCTTCCGGGGTCTTGATGTCCGGGCGGATGTGTGNNTCATCGGGAAACACTGGTACTCTTCACAGGAGCATGACGGGCATTTTCTCAAGTCCTGCTCGACAGCGTCGAGCGTCAGTTCCCGTCCGCAGTCCAGACAGACGTATTTGCCGGGGCCAACTTTCTGCCCGGCTTTTGCCTTCTCGGTCAGGTCTATCACCAACTCGGTATATGGTTCAAGTCATTATTTATGGCTTTTGTTCTTCCCCATCAAACCCCGATATTTGGGGTAACACGCACTTGTATACCTGGCTGCTGCCAAATATAAGGGCAACAATCCGAAGATATATGCGGGGGCCCTGCCACCTAACTGTATGGGATACCGCATCATCGGGCTGCTCGGAAGCCCGCTCCCTCATGGAAACACCGCGAAACTCCTGGATGCAGCGCTTAAGGGCGCTTCCGATGCCGGTTGCGGAGTGGAGAAGATCGAGGTCGCAAACCTCGCGTTCCGGCCCTGCAGGGAGATATTCTACTGCAGGGAGCACGAGACCTGCGCCATGAAGGATGACATGACTGCCATCTATGAGAAATTCCGTGAACTGGACAGCCTGATCGTTGCGACCCCCGTCATGACGATGGGGATCCCCGGGGCATTGAAGTCCTTCATGGACCGGTTCCAGGTCTTTTTCATGGCAAAATACATGCGGAAAAAATCCCTGGTCCCAAAGGAGCGTCGTGCCCACCGCCGGGGGCTCTACCTCGGGATTTCCGGGATGAAGGTTGCGAATGTCTTTGACGGTGCGAAGATGACGATGAGCGCATTCTTCTCCATAATCGACGTGCAATACTGGGATGATCTTCTCGTACCTGACATGGACACCATCCAGGATATCACCACAAGACCGGACCTTCTGGAGTCGGCATATAAAAGGGGCTATGAGATGGGTCGGCTGCTCGTGGAAGGGAGCGCCTGATCAGAGATGTCCCTGCTCTTTTAAGCTCAGGTAGCCAGTCCGTGCGACAATGAGATGATCGAGAAGCCTGATACCGAGGAGATCGCCGGCATCCCTCAGTTGTCGAGTGATGGCCAGGTCCTGGGAACTTGGCTCAAGAGTCCCCGAAGGGTGGTTATGCACGCAGATCACCGCGGCCGCCCGGTCGGTGATGGCGTCCGCGAACACCTCGCGGGGATGAACAAGGCTGTGGTTCAGGAGGCCGACGGTGATGGTCCGGGTGGCAATCACCTCGTGTGCACCGTTTAAGGTGACGCAGATGAAATGCTCCTGGCGCTGCCCGTTCAGCCCGGCGACGAGAGGGAGGATGTCGGCGGGCGCCTGGATCTTTACCCTGGCCTCTTCCTCATTTTTGAGGTATCGCCGGGCGAGTTCCATCGACGCGAGGATCTGGGATGCCTTCCCTTCCCCGACCCCGCGTATGGAGGTCAGGTCATTGTAGGTGATTGTATCCGCGCTTTCCCGAAAGAGCCTGGCAATCTCCCTTGCCACCTGGAAGACATCGCGGCCCTGCATGCCGTTTCCGATGATGGCGGCAATCAGCTCCTGGTCCGAGAGTGAGCGTGCCCCCTTTTTCGCGATCTTCTCACGGGGCCTGTCGCACCTGTCGAGTTCCCTCATCCGTTTCATCTGGGATCGCAGGGGAAGCATGTGCAGGGGAACCAGAAAAATGGCACGCATTCATACCCGAAAGCCAGGGCTGCTGTTCGAAATAATTTGGGGTTGCAGGCATGTGCCAGGACAAGAATATACCGGGTGGCCCCGGGATATCTCCTGCTCCTGGCTGGGGAGAATACCTACTTTTAAGGCGCCCTCTCTCAAACATACCACCATGGCAACCATGGAGAATGCGATGGAGGCCTTTGCAGGTGAGTCGCAGGCCAACCGTAAGTATGCCGCGTTTGCAGACCAGGCAGAATCCGAAG
>DUGV01000252.1 GCA_013331225.1 Methanolinea sp. | reverse complement strand
GAGGCGTGCTCCCATGACCTGTATGGTCGCTGCAGGAAGCCTTGCAAGGCGCGGGAGCCCGCCTGCCGCGGAGAGGAGGCGGGCCGCCACCACGCCCCCGACAAGGACACTGCTGTTTGGCATCACCTTCTCCGCAAGGGCCGCAACATCCCGCGAGAGCGCGGTCCTGACCTCTGCAAGGTGAGCAGTTTCTGTGGCCACTGCCACGAGCACAGGGTTTTTGCTCCCGGCAAGCAATTCCCTGGCTCTTCTGCCCTGCAGCTCACGATACTTCCGGGAGAAGGATGGGTCTTTAGCCGCATGCCATTCGAGTGCTCTCCCGGTCAGGAGGTTGATCGCCTCGTCGATCTGGTCGAGCATCCGGACCATGTGCACGAGCTCCATCTCGGGCAGTTGGGATACCCTGCGAAGTTCCTTCTCCACCCGCAGGAGCGCGAGCGATCGCAGCAACGCGACGTATTCTCCTCTCGAGCTGACGAAACCGCACTCCCTTGCAACCTCCCATGAAAAAGGCGTATGTCGCTCCCTTGTCTGGATGATCCGGTCGAGGCGGTCTGATAGAAAATCCGGTTCACGAGAGGGACATGGTGTACAGACCCCGCCGTCCACGTCTCCGAACCAGTACGATACCATCAGATAATCTGGTGCCGGGACCTGTATTAATCTCACCGGGAAACATGCGCCTTCGATAGGATACTTCAGATCACCCCGAGACCAAACGAATAAAACATGACGGGGACCATGATGGCCCCCATGCAGAAGACCTGTGGGATATTGACAAGGCGGGGTATGCAGCCAACGGCTGTCGCCATCACGAGCAGGAACAGCCCGAAGAGACCCGCACCAAGGAAGCAGACAACGGCCACGAAGGCCATCACCACCCGGTTCAGCCAGGTACGGTCGACCCCCTCGAGAAGGTGTGCCATCCCTGCCAGCCGGATGGTGAGAAGGTAGGCTGCCAGTGCGGCAAGGGCCCCTGAGAAAAGAATAAAGGAGAGTGGGGGGATCTCCAGCAGCGCGAGAGCTGCAACCACGCCGTTTCTCATGCGGCCGACCGCGAAGAATGCCGCGAGGCCCACCACCGCGTTCATGGTGTTGGCGGCACTGGTGGCGAGGAGGTACCCCCTCCGGTCGCGGGTGTAATTCACTGCCGACGCGAGCACCCCGTTGGCCGTTGCATTGGAGAGCCCCGGAAGCCATCCCACCACGAGTCCGGCAGCACCGCCAAGGACGGTCCCTTTCAGGATCCCCTCTCTCGAGATATCAAGCCCCGAGAACCGCTGGGGCGGGATCGCCCCTTTCCCCGAGTAGAGGAGCATGGATATCCCAAAGAGGCCCGAGAGGAGCGGCATCAGCACTGCACTCTCCCCGAGGAGCGGGGGGGCAAGGAATGAATACCGGAAAGTGAATATGCCCAGGAGCCCCGATGTGCAGAAGACCAGCAGGCCCCACCCGGGAGCTTCGCTCTGCACGAGAAGAAAGCCGATCACCGCGACCAGGATAATCCCGCTTGCCCAGTCAATGACTGACTGGAAATGCGGAATGACGAGCAGCAGGATACAGGTAAGGGGAACTGCAAGTGCAAGACCGGTTGCGCTCCCCAGCGCCGAGATCCTGACCGCCTCCTCCCCCCGCCCCTCCATGCAGAGGGCATGGGCGGGCAGGACCGCAAGAGCCGTGTCGGCATCCGGTATGCCAAGGAATGTGCTTGGTACCGCGTCGATGAAGCAGTGGGTGACAAGCGCCGAGAAAAGGGCCGCCGCAAGGAAGAATGGACCAAAAAGGGGAAGGAGAACCGCGAGGGACGCAAGCATGATTGCGGCCAGCGTGTTGACATGGATCCCAGGCAGGAGCCCGGAGAGGAGCCCGAGTGCCACGCCTGCCGCGGTCCCCGCCAGGATCTCGATCATCCTCGCCTAGGGTGGTGGGGAATTAAGATAAAGGAATCGAAACAGATAGAACACCACTCTGAGAAGTGCCGGGTGTCTCTTCATGCTGATCGCCATCACCAGGTTACAGGAGAAAAGCACCGACGACCAGGCGCGATGCGCCAGGTTCGGACACCGGTGCTTCCCTGTCTCCCCGCTGCAGGCCAGGATCAACCAGGAGGAGATCGCATGGTTCGTGGGGGAGACAGACCGGAACACCTTTGACTGCATCTTCTTCACGAGCGCGCTTCCTGCCCGCCTGATCGGCCCGCGCCTCTCGCGCTGGCCGCGGGTGGTGGCAATCGGGCCCCAGACCAGGAGGGAACTCGAGGCGATCGGAATCGAGGCGGAGGTGCTTCCCAGGTACTACAGCAGGGACTTCGTGGATTACCTTGGCCCATGGATAGAGGGAAAACACATAGGCATCCCCCGTGCGGATGTCCCAAACCCGGGACTCCTCTCGTCCATACGGGATGCAGGGGGAAAGGCAACAGAGGTCGCATGCTACTCCCTGATCCCCACAGGGGAACGCCTTTCCCTGGGGGACGCTGAAGTGCTCCTCTTTACGAGCGCCATGTCATACCGGAAGGCCCGCTGGGAGAACCGCGCGGGACTGATCCTTGCGGCCATCGGCGATATCACGGCCGGGGCCATGCGGGACGGCGGGTATCACCCCTCTGTCGTGGGAGACGGTTCGCTTGAGGGGACGCTCGAGGCGTTGAACCATTACCTGGACACCCATCCACGGCCGGAACGGACTGGAAGGAGATGACCCCGTTTCCCGTCCCTGAACACGGCCTGCTGGTGCTTGACAAGCCCAGGGGCCCTTCAAGCCACCAGGTGACTGCCTGGGCGGGTGAGATCCTCGGGAAGCGGGTCGGTCACGCAGGGACGCTCGACCCCGGGGTCTCCGGGGTGCTTGTGGTAATGGTGGGAAATGCCGTCCGCCTTGCCCCCATCCTCCTCGCGGAGGAGAAGGAGTATGTCGCGGTCATCCGCACGCATGGCGATGTGCAGGAAGACGCATTGAGAAGCGTCGCCTCTGATTTTTGCGGGCGCATCTACCAGCGGCCGCCCCGCAGGAGCGCGGTCGCCCGCAACCTCAGGATACGGACGGTAAGGGCGCTCGAAGTGCGTGAGTTCCATGAACGGCTGGCAGTACTCGGCATCACCTGCGATGCCGGGACCTACATACGGTCACTCTGCCACCACATTGGACTGGCCCTTGGCTGCGGCGCACATATGCAGGAACTCCGGCGGGTGAGATCGGGGATTTTTTCTGAGGAACAGGCACACACGCTTCACGACCTGAAAGATGCCGCAACGCTCGCGGGCCAGGGAGACCCGCAGTATCTCGCAGGGATGATCCTCCCTCCGGAGAAGGTTGCCCGCGGGCTTCCCACGCTTGTCGTCCGCGACACTGCCGTGGACGCACTCTGTCATGGCGCAGCGCTCGCCGGAGTCGGGGTCGTCCGCCAGGACGCATTCGCGAGGGGAGAGATGGTGGCGGTGCTCACGGGGAAGAGTGAACTGGTCTGTATCGGCGAGGCGATCGTCTCCTCCACGCAGGTGCCGCCGGGCAGCACGGGTCTCGTCGCGGCGCCAAGGAGCGTATTCATGCGCCCGGGCACGTACCCGAAAGGCTGGAAAAAGAGAGAGGGAGCAGAAAAGCCGGAGATATGAGCCCTGGAGATCCCCCGGCAGGAAGTCTCGGCCCCGCGGAGTTCCTGTCCCTCTTTCCAGAAGGATGAGATAGCATTAAAAAAACGCCCGATCCATAGTATGGATACACCTTTTTGCTGAGGTAGTCTAGCGGTACGGCGCAGGCCTGGAGAGCCTGTGGGGCTTTTGCCCCTCGGGAGTTCAATTCTCCCCCTCAGCGTTTCTTTGTTCTCCCGTCAGTGCTTCCTCTGCCTTGGCCGGGAAGCGACTGTCCTTCCTCCAGGCGCTGCAGTGCGAACCGGTAATACTCATCCACGACCTCGAACCCGAGGAAACGCCGCCCCATCTCCTGGCTGACTGCGGCCACGGTGCCGGAACCGAGGAATGGATCGAGGACCAGATCACCCGGGCTGCTCGAAAACGAGAGGATCTTCCGCACCAGCTGGGGGGGGAGTTTGGTAGGGGTCTTCTTCTTCCCTTTCCAATATTCGCGATTGATCACCCAGACATCTTCGGGATAGTGTTCGACCTTGTGGAAAGTGTAGTGGCCGGGGTCTTTCACGGCGAAGAGGATATGATAGTGGCTGGTGACGTACTTTCTCCTGGTGAACACGCCGAACTGGTACTTCCAGATCAGGTGGTTGATGGTGGAAAACCCTGCCTCGTCCAGGCTGCACAGCACTTCTTTTAACCGGTTCCACCCTGAAAAAACGTAGAGGCTCCCCGTAGGGGAGAGTACCCGGAACGCCTCGCTGATCCACCGGGAGGTAAATGCCCCGTACTCTCCTGCCGGGATCTCCCGGTACCCCTCGATGACGCGCGAACCGGTCCGGTTATAGTTCATCTTCCTGGCCCGGAAGTCAATTGCGAAGGGGGGGTCCGTGACGATGAGGTCGATGCTCCCCCCGCGGAGAAGGGGGAGGAGGGCGAGGGCGTCGCCGTGGTAGATGGTGTCCGGGGAGAACGGCCCGAGATCGTGCGGGCTCACGTGTCGCTGCTCCCTTCCCTGCACCTCTCGCCGGCAGCCCTTCCGAGTTCGAATGCCTTCCTGTTGATCTCCACCGTCTTCTTTGGGACCAGGCGCTCGACCGCCTGGAGAAGGGAGGCGGGGGCAAAGGGCATGAACCATGAAGCGGCGCCGATCATTACCACGTTCTGCGAGAGGGGGCTTCCCGCCTCCACCGCAAGGGCGTCTGCGTCAACCAGGCAGAGTGCACGGCTTTTGAGCCGCTCCTGCACCGCCTCCTTCTCCGGAACCGCTGCTCCCTGCATGAAGACGGAAGTGGGGATGACAATGTGGCTGTTTACGACCATGTGTCCTTCGGGCGCAAGAAAATGGGAGTACCGGAGCGCCTCCAGCATGTCGAACGCGATCATTAACTGTGCGGTGCCGGGCGCGATGAGGGGTCCGAACTTCCCGTCGATGCGTATATGGCCCTCCACCGAGCCTCCTCGCTGGGCCATGCCGTGCGTCTCGGCACCACGGACATTCCTGCCCTCAATGAGGCATGCCTCGCCGAGGATATTCGAGGCGAGGATGATCCCCTGGCCCCCTATTCCCACCATCAGGACGTCGTAGCTCCCGCTCATCTCTTCACCTCTTTTCGTATTGCGCCTGCAGGGCAGATCTGGACGCATACCCCGCACCCGCTGCACAGGTCGTTGACATGCGCTTTCTCGCCGGATTTCTCGATGGCGGGGCACCCGAATTTGATGCAGAGCCCGCATGATGTGCAGCTCTCGGCGTCGACCTGGAACCGGCCGCGGCGCACGCCGGCCCGGCGGGCGGTTATCACGCACGGCTGGCGGGCGATGATCACCTTCACGCCAGGGCGCTCACGGGCATCCTTCATTACCGAGAGCAATGAGACGAGGTCGTAAGGGTCCACAGTCTCCACATAAGAGACTCCGCATGCCCTGCAGATAGCCTCAAGAGAGACCGGGGGGACAGGGACACCGAACGCATTCGTCCCGCTTGAAGGATTCGGCTGATGGCCGGTCATAGCCGTGATCCGGTTATCGAGAATCACGAGGATCATCTTCGCCCCATTATACACCGCGTTCAAGAGTCCCGGGATGCCTGTATGCAGGAATGTCGAGTCCCCGATGGTTGCGACGACTTCCCGTTCTTCCCCCGAATGGGCGATGCCGCTCGCGACGGTGACGGAGGCACCCATACAGATGGTGGTATCCACCGCACCAAGCTGGAGGCCCAGGGTGTAACACCCGATGTCGCTTGGAAATATCCCGTCCTTGAATACTTTCCTCATTGCGTAAAAGACCGGGCGGTGCATGCATCCCGCGCAGAGGATGGGGGGGCGGTTGGGGATATCACCGGCGGGGA
>DUGV01000199.1 GCA_013331225.1 Methanolinea sp. | reverse complement strand
GGGTTACCAGGCCTTATTGCCAGGCAAATCTGAAGGAGTGAATCAGGGGATGCACAGGTTCCTCATCGTAATTGAAAAAGCAGGTAAAAATTACTCTGCATATTCACCGGGCCTTCCTGGCTGTGCAGCGACAGGGAAGACCCGGGAAGAAGCAGAAGAGCGGATGCACGAGGCGATTGAGATGCACGTCAGGGGACTTCTCGAAGATGGATTGCCTATTCCCCGATCGCACTCAACAGCGACCTTTGTTGCAATACAGTCACCTTAACTTCTATGGTGAAAAGAGGGCAAATCACCAATCGTGGAATACGTGAAAGGGGGAGCGATAATTCCTTCACGGTCGCCCTCTCGGTTATTATCCTCGTCCATTTGAGAAAGGAGTCCCTTTTTTTAAATCCCTGCAGTTGGGGCTGATGCCTCGATTGTTCTGCGCGAGTTTGTGAGCAGAGTTGCATCGGGATACCAATCGACACTTACTGCTCCCCCGCACTGCTCCTATCGCGCCTTAGGGGACGCCACAGCGGCGGGGCGTAAGCCCCAGGAGCGTCACCGTGTGATGAGTGCGGGCGGATTTACCTCATGAACTATACTTGGGCAAGTGTCTGTACAACCCCCCGCAGTCGGGGCTGATTCCTCAACTGTTCTGCCATTGTGTGATGAGTGCGGTCGGATATCACCCACGAACAGACCGAACCAGGGCATTGGCCGTCGGCCCCCTGCAGCAATGACCTCGCGGTTCTTTCTGCTCCCCGGGGTATCATTATTAGGAGAGACTATCCACATCTGATTGGGTTCAAATAATGGAGACATTTCGTTTCTCTGTCGTGATCGAGAAGGACGAGTCAGGGTATTACGTATTCTGCCCTGAGCTTCAGGGGTGTTATTCACAGGGATCTACCTATGAAGAGGCCCTTGATAATATCAGGGATGCAATACGCCTTCATCTGGAAGATAGAATCTCATGCGGCGAGGCAGTTCCCCAACCAAAAATGGTGAGCATTACCACTCTTGATGTGGCAGTATGAAGGGGAAATTGCCACGGGTTACAGCCGAAAAGATCATTAAAATATTGCATACACATGGTTTTATCGAAGTCCGTCAGAGCGGAAGTCATAAGATATTTCGCAATTCACAGGGGTGCAGAGTCACGGTTCCAGTTCATTCGGGAACAATCCTTCATCCCAAGTTGATAAAGGCCATCCTCGAAGATGCGGGAATTTCACCTGAAGAACTTGAAAAATAAAATGGTATTACGTTGTATTGTTGTGCAGGTGTATTCTCTTTTATAAGAACGAAAATCCTCATCCTCTCCCACCCCCTAACATCTCTCAAAGCCAGGTGATCCTTATCGCAACGATGCCCCCCTCGACGCAGCCGAAACTTGCCCGAAGGCTCGGGTTCTGGGAGGTGACCCTCTCGGGGATTGGGATCATCCTCGGCGCCGGGATCTACGCGCTCATCGGGCAGGCGGCCGGGAGCGCCGGGAACGCGGTCTGGCTCTCGTTCGTGTTCTCGGCTTTGGTTGCGTTCTTCACCGCCCTCTCCTACATGGAACTCTCCTCGATGATGCCGGACGTCGGCGCCGAGTACGAGTATACTGCCAGGGCGGTGGGCCGCCGGATGGCGATGGTGATCGGGTGGCTGATCATCTTCTCGGGCATCCTCGGTGCGGCGACGGTGTCACTCGGGTTCGCCGGGTACCTTGGGGGCCTGCTCCCCATCGCGGTCTTTCCGGCCGCCGTGCTGCTGATCGCAGTCCTCTGCGGGATTCTTCTGCTCGGAGTGAAGGAGAGTGCATGGGTGGCGGTCGTGTTCACCCTCATCGAGGTGGGCGGGCTCCTGCTGATCATCGCAGCCGGGATTCCCTGCCTCGGGCGGGTGGACTACTTCGAGATGCCGCTCGGCCTCTCCGGCGTGGTCACCGCCGCGGCGCTTGTCTTCTTCGCCTACCAGGGATTCGAGGAGATGGTGAAGTTTTCAGAAGAGACGAGAAGGCCGGAGCGGACCGTCCCGCTCGCCCTGATCACGGCGCTCGTGGTCTCGACCGTCCTCTACATCTTTGTCTGCATCTCGGCGGTGAGCGTGGTGGGCTGGGAGGCGCTCGCGGCATCCTCCGCGCCGTTTGCGACCGTCGCGTCCGCCGCATGGGGGGCGGACGCGTCCCTCCTCCTCTCGGTGATCGCGCTCTTTGCGACCGCCAACACCGTGCTGATGATGATGTTTGCCTCCTCGCGGATCTCGTTCGGGATGGCCCGGGCAGGCTCGCTCCCTGGCCTCCTCTCGAGGGTCCACCCCGGCCGGCACACCCCGTGGACTGCGATCCTCCTCGTCGGGGGAGGTGCGCTCTTCTTCATGTTCACCGGGGACATCGCGTTCGTCGCAAACATCGCCAACTTCACCCTCTTTGTCACGTTCGTGGTGGTGAACCTCTCGGTGATCATCCTCCGCTACAGGGAGCCCGACAGACCGCGGCCATTCTCCATCCCCGGCAGGCTGGGGAATTTTCCCGTCTTTCCGCTCCTCGGCCTCCTCTCCTGCATCTTCCTGCTGGTGCAGCTCGAGCCGGCCGTGCTCGGGGTGGGGGCGCTCCTCACCGGGATCGGGGTGGTGATCGCGATCTTTTACGGGGAGGTGGAGGAGAGGTGAGAGGGGATACTATTGCATGACATAAGATAGCAGAGAAAACGAATTTGTAAAAAAAAACACCACGCATTCCGTTTTTGGATCTTGTCGGGAGGGGAGATTTACTTCCACTTCGTTCTCCTTTCCCGCAGTAGTCTTATTACAACCAACAACAGATTGAGGAACAATCAATGATACTTGAATACATACATGCCGCGCTTGACCGCGCACAATACGAGATTATCGAAGACGAAGAGCCATTCTATGGGGAAATACCAGATTTACCCGGGGTATGGGCAACGGGAAAGACGCTCGAAGATTGCCGTCAGAAACTAAAGGAGGTTCTTGATGGATGGATTATCATTCATCTGCAAAGGGGACTTCCTATCCCCGCATTAGGAGAATACACGATCGAAGAGATGACTGGACTGGATTCTATTGTCAGAGCATAAGCTCCAGCCTGTCAAATGGGCGAAATCTCGTGAGAAAATTACGCGTATTGGGATTTGAAGGTCCTTACCGCGGCGGTAAACACCCTTTTATGATTAAAGATGCTCTGGTTCTTACGCTCCCCAATCCGCATCGGCAGAAGATTGGACCAGACCTCCTTGCGAAAATTCTCCGGCACGCAGGAATCTCGCATGATGAGTGGGTGAGAACAGGCTAATTATACGAAATTCCTTTTTTCCCTTCTTCGATTTCATAAATTCCTGCAACATTGAGATTATCACACGATGCCATTCCCCACATATGGCCGGTTCTCCACCAGGCACATCGCAAGGTCATTCATGATCCCCTGCAGGTCCCCGGTATCGCGGAACCTCTCCGCGAGGACCTGCCCGAGGCTCCCATTCTCGATCCTCTCCCTTACCAGCGGCAGGTACCGCCGTTCATCGGCGGTCGCCGCCTTCGCGGCGCGCCGATAGAGTGCGGCGAGTTCATCCTCGAGGCCATCGGTTCCCGACCGGATGGCGCTCTCCGTCATCGCGACGAGCGAGTCCCGGTCCTCCTCGATGGGAAGGTCACGGGCCCTGGCGAGCGCCCGCACGAAGGCGCAGAGCGCCATGTCCGAGAAGACGCACTCCTGTTCGTCGATCGCCTTGATCTCGATGCAGGGACGGCTGAACCGGACGATCACGCCCGCGGATGCCACCCATTCCTCGCAGAGGATACCTGCCCCGAGCGACCGGAGCTCGGCGTAGACCCCCGAGAGCCGCTCCCGGTAGTCCGCGACAGACGAGATGGGATCAGGGACGATCCCGTTGCAGATGGCCGGGATCCTGGCCTGGTTCTCCCGGTAGAAGAGGAGGCGGTTGTCGACCGGCCCGGGGGCCTTCCCCTCGACGAACGGGGATGCCGCCGAGACGGCGACGAGGTAAGGGATGAGGCACCGGGTGCGGTTGTGGAGAGAGACGAGGCGCTCCTCGTTCGTGTATTCGAGGTTCACCTGGAGCGCCTGTATGTTCAGCCAGCCGTGCTGGCGGATGGAGAAGAGACGGTCGTAGGCCTCGTAGTACTCCCCCTCGCCGTGGTCCCAGACGCGGGCCTGGTCCAGGGTAAGAGTGGGGTGCATCCCGAGGCCGAGGAGCCTGTAGCGGTCGCCGAACCGGCGGGAGAACTCACGCACTCCTCCCTGGACAGAGAATTCGAGGTCTGACAGCCTCGTCGATGGGTGAAGGGGGATCACCTCGAGCACGTGCTTCTGCAGCTCCTTGCAGGTCTTCGCACCCCCTAGAGGTATCTCGCCGTCCCAGCTCCCGGCGATCTCGGCGAGCACACGGTCTGACTCCGGGAGCGGGACAAAACCCGGCCCGTTGAGGGAGTACTCGTGCTCCGTGCCGGTCTTCATGCAGTCCCTGCTCCCCTGGGTTCAAGGAGGATCTCGGCCACGAGATCGGTCTCGGGCTCGGGGATCCGGTTGATCGCGTCCAGTTCGTTCGCGGGGAGGGATCGGACCAGCGCTGTCAGGCTCCGCACCGCCATCCTGAACTGGGAGGCATATGCAATCTCGTCCGCCTTGAGGTAGGGGACCAGGGGGCAGACGGATTCATGCTTGAGGAAGAGGCGGAGGGTGTGGTCCTGCACCTCGAAGGTGAAGGGTCCCGCCACGCAGGTCTCGGGCTTGAAGGCATGGACCCGGCACTTCCCACTCCTGCACAGGATACACATCCCGTCGTCGTGCGACTTCATGCGGGTATACCCGGCGAATTCTGCCACCGAAAGCGGCACTCCCCTCGCGCGGAACTCCTCCATCCTTGCGGGGGAGAGGGGGGGATGCGCCTCGTGGCAGCACCGCCCCCCGCACTCTGCACAGATGGCCTCTGCTGTCTCTTCAAAGGATCGCATCATGGCTGACTCCTTCACGTCTCCAGAAGCGTATGGACGATATCCCGGTACACGTGGGGGTACGCGGTGTCCTCGCCGCCCTCGAGCGACGGGTTGTCGTTCACCTCTATGACGCAGGGGCCGGCCGGCCCTTCCTTGATGTCCACCCCGTAGAGCCCGTTGCCGATGGACTGGCCTGCCCGGACGCCGAGGTCGATAACCGCAGGGGGGACCATCGCGGGGGGGACACTCTCGACCCCGCAGTAGACGATGTGGCCGTTCACCGAGTCCTGGATCTTGAAGGTCTGGGAGGGGATGATGTACTTGCAGGCGTACAAAAACCGTCCCCGGAGCACACCCACACGCCAGTCGTAGGTGCTCTCCACGTACTCCTGCGCGACGACCCAGTCAGAGAGCTTGAAGTAGCGCCTGGCCACCTGGAGGAGTGCGACAGGGTCCTCCACCTTCTCAACCCGGAGCGAGAAGGATGTGGAGGGCTCCTTGATGATGACGGGCGACCCGAGCTCCTCGAAGACTTCCCGCGCCCTCCCCGGCGTCAATTCCCGGTGGGAGATGAAGAGCGTCCGCGGGATCCCGACCCCTGCGTGCATCAGCCGTGCGTACATGTGTACCTTGTCCGAGCAGACCTGGATGGAGTCCGGGTCGTCGATCACCGGGATGCCGGAAAAAGCTGCCATCCGGGAGGCGACATAGGTGATGTTCATCGGGTCGGTCCGGGCACGGATGAAGAGCCCGTCGACCTGGGGGATCTTGCGGATGTCCACCGGGAAGATGAACTCCGCCCCGTGCCCCATCTCCTCTGCGGTATCGCGGCAGCGGATAAGGGCGTTGAGCTGTTCGGTGGACGAGAGGGTCTTTCTGTCCACGAATATCCCGAGGCGGCTCATAGGAAGACCTGGCCCGAGAGGTAGAGAGAGAGAAGCTCTTTTTCACCGGGCGTCAGCCTCGAGTAGCGGACAGGGCAGATTGAGGAGAGCTTAAATCCGCCCGGACCCCTGATGCAGACGATCTCGACGAGCGGTATCCGGAAGGACTCCCACACCCCTGCAGCCATCTCTGCAAACGCCGGGTCGGTACAGGAGACGTTCCCGAAGATGGATACGGCCCTCTCGATCCGTGCGCCCGCATCAAGGCACTGCGAGCAGAATGGGTACTTCCCGTTGTTGGTCACGTGCCTGACCAGCTCGCGGGCCGAATCGTCCTGGCCCAGGACCTCGAAGTGCGAGGTGCATGCAAAGTAGTTCAGGCCGTAGATGACCGCGGGCGCAGGGATGCATGACTGTGAGATCGAGTAATCGGCGACAGGTATCCCGTCCATCCGGGCCCGCTCGAGGCAGATGGGCACGACGAATGCATCGAGGATCGCCTTTGTGCCCGGCTCCACCCGCAGGCCTTGCGTCTCCTGCATGAGGATCGCGTAATACGCCTCNNGCTCTTGTAGGAGTAGTTCTCGGAGACGAGGTAGGATATCCCGTCCCTCTCCACCGTGTGGATGCTCTCCCGGGAAAGGGCCGGGCCGCTCTTTGCCCGCAGGATGGGCCTTCGTGCCTGGGCCTGTACGGAGGAGAGGGACTCACCCGGGAGGAGCGGCTCGCTGACCAGCTGTCCATGGGGCATCAGGTGCGCACCTCCGCGTGGAGGGGAAT
>DUGV01000172.1:1520-3829 GCA_013331225.1 Methanolinea sp. | reverse complement strand
AGGTCCCGGCAATCACGCTCTCGCAATACGGGACCGCCGTGTAATTCGTTGCATCGGCCTGCAAGGACTCCACACCGCAGGTCGCAGCAGCAGCCCCGGCCCCGGCCGGGAAAAGCGATAAGCTCTCGTCATACAGATCGGTCCCGCCGGTCCTTACCTGGCTCCCGGTCCAACCTCTCTTCTGCATGAAATGTCGCCGTCGTAAAACAATCAGCATCCCCCCAACAGAATTCTTCCGGAAAAGATCCGTACGGAAGCTCATCCCGCTCCTGACACCCCGAAAGAAAAGCTCATCTCCTTACCATTCCCATACTTCAATGGCGATGAAGTCCGCCATAAACCGCGTTTCACGCTGATGACTTCTTTTCTCGTACCGGGCGATGAACACAGAAGCCCTGGTCTCCTTAATTATCTCAAAATCCCGAATCGTTCGGGAGTGAGGTACAACCAATTATGGTCAGAAGCACTACAAGCGTGAAACTTATGAGTCTGCTGCTCGTGGGAGAACCCGTCTCAGACCGGCAGCTCGCTCAGTCGATCGGGTTTCATGACCCTCGAAACATAGCAAAGCACCTGAAGTCCTTCCAAAATATGAACTATATCAGGGAACTGCCGCGGAATGAATATGGTCCGGGGAACTGGTATCAGTTAACGAGACAAAAAGAGGGGCTTATCAGGCTGTATCAATCGAATTTTTATAAAAATCTCCGTATCCAGATCCGCGGGATATCATGGTTTATCAGGGAGATGGCCGAAGGTTTCCGTACTCTTCCACCCGATCTCTACAGCCTTGTCATAGAAATGATGGAGAAGTCACATTCTTTTTTTACCATAGTGACAACGCATGCCAGCCATGAGACTGTCCTCTCTGCATATGCCCTCTATCTTTTTCCGTGTCGTCTCATGAAAAAGGAAGACCCCGGATTCCAGTCCTGGTACCTTTATACCCAGCTGTATGCAGAATCGGTCACCCGCGATATTAAACAGGGGGGGCTTGCCGGAGGATTCATGGAACCGTTCGATCGTATTCAGAAGATACTCACCGGGATGGTCCCCGGGTCAGGAATGACCCTGCTCCCGATAATTGAATGCCAGCGTCCGGATCATCTTCACAATCCATGATCATCCCGGCAGAACTGCAGCCCGGGATTTTTCACATCCGACCGGCCTGCAGAGCCAGCCCTCCCCTGACCGACCGAACGTTCAAGATCCGTGACCATCTCCTGAAGGCCGGATATACTACGAAAGAGCGTGTCCGGACCTTCCCTCTCATCACCACCGGATTTTTTCTGTCTCTTTGGTCTCATCTCTTCGAGTGCGATGTGTATCACCGCGAGATTCGAGTGGATGGTGCGCGATGCGGGTATGGATGGTGGTGGTACCGTGACACCCTGTTCTTCCATGATCTCAATGAGCCGGCGGCGAACCCGTGTTATCGCCTCCTCGATAACCGGGTGGAGGTCGGGTGGAATATCGTGGATTGTCCTCTGAAACACCCTGTCCGACGCCGATTCATCCAGCACCTCTTCTATATCCTCAAGAAGGGCGTCAATATATTCAAACGTGACAAAAAGCTGGCGGATCTGGTAGATGTTCAACCGGGGGGGTCCCTGTACGCCTCCGGTACCTGCATTATCCGTCATCATGTATCATCCGGACACATTAACCCGGCACGTGCCGGAATCCTGTTCAATGGACAAACGCCTTCCTGCCGGCATACCGGGCTGATTTTCCCATCTCTTCTTCGATCCGGAGCAGCTGGTTGTATTTCTCCACCCGTTCACCACGTGCCGGCGCTCCGGTCTTCAGGTGACCGGTGCCCATGGCGACGGTAAAGTCAGCTATGAAGGTATCGACCGTCTCACCGCTGCGATGCGAAACCATCGCTCCCCATCCGTGGGACTGTGCCAGTTCTACTGCCGCGATAGTCTCGGTGACCGTTCCAATCTGGTTCGGTTTAATAAGGACCGCATTAGCGACCCCTTCGTCGATTCCTCTTTGAATACGGGTTACATTCGTCACAAAGAGGTCGTCACCCACCAGTTCTATCCTGTCGCCGAGCCGTCGGGTCAGCTCTTTCCATCCCGACCAGTCATCCTCTGCAAGCCCGTCCTCAATGACCACGACGGGGTAAGTTTCGGCGAGCGATTCATAATACGCCGTCATCTCTCCTGCAGAGAGACGGCGACCTTCCGTGCGGAGGACATAGGATCCGTCCTCGAAGAACCCGCTCGATGCAGGGTCCAGCGCAAAACCAATCTCCTTCCCGGGCGTATACCCTGCCTCTTCAATGGCCATGGTCATCAGGG
>DUGV01000172.1:0-1438 GCA_013331225.1 Methanolinea sp. | reverse complement strand
GGTGCACCGTATGGCACAATCATATATTCCTGGAAATCCGATCCCTCCCAGTTGGCATGGACCCCGCCGTTGATGATATTCATCATCGGCACGGGCATGACCGCCCTGCCGGGCTCCTCCAGGTAACGCCAGAGACTCGTCCCTTTTGCAGCAGCTGCAGCCCGTGCCACCGCCATGGAGACCGCAAGGATACCATTCGCCCCGAACGTGGCTTTCGAAGTCGTCCCATCGAGACGGATCATGTGCTGGTCAATCAATTCCTGCTCTGTGGCATCCATTCCGGCAAGGGCGTCGGCAATTCCATGATTGATCCAGCTGACTGCTTTTAAAACGCCCTTTCCACGATAGCGGTCCTTTGACCCGTCACGAAGCTCCACTGCCTCGTGGGTACCGGTAGATGCCCCCGAGGGACTGGCAGCCCGTCCCCATGCACCCCCGGTGAGGAGTACCTCTGCCTCAACGGCAGGGTTACCCCTTGAATCGAGGATTTCACGCCCGATTATTTGTTTAATTATCGTTTTAGTCATGATAAATTCCTTTTTTATCCTTTTTTTATGTCTGCTCCAGAGTATTCAAAGATCTGTACCGGACACTCTTTCCAGCCGCGAGGATGGCACGGGATTCAACAGCCATCACGGTGAATTCCAGCGTCGGTGTACCTCCGAACACTGAACGGGTATAGCCACCCGTGTGGTGTGCGCAGCGTTCAAGGAACGCCCTGCACGCTCCCGTATACCGGGGTGCAGTTCCCAGCAGTGATGAGAGACGTACCCCCGCATACAGATGTTCAAGGTAGGGCGGCCATGCACCGGGCCGTCCGAGGTATCCATAGCAGGGGTCTTCACACGACCGGATAAACCCGGTGAGATCAGCACTCTTCAGGGGATGGTTGAGGAGCGTGAGGATTTCTGATGCCTGCCATGTATCGGGCAGCGTGGCAACCGGAGACCCGAACCCTCCCGTGGGCGTATGATACCGGAGGACCGATTCAGTCGCCTGGCGGTGTGCTGCACCGGAAAGCGGTATGCGGTGAAGGGCGTGGAGTGAGAGCCATGTCAAAAGCGGGTCAAAGAGCGAGACGGCCTCGATAACATGAGTATTCTGGTCAGGCAGGGGAATACTGCGTGAGAGAAATTTCCCGGGATTAACATGGGAGTCCCTGTTAAGGAGCCGGAGACCGCGTCCGGCAAAAAGTGCTGCCGAATATGATGAATAGGAACCATCGGGTTTCTGGAGACCGAGGAGGAATGAAACGGTCTCATCGTCATGAAGTTCCTGGCCGAGCAATGAAAGAACCTGCAGTGCATAAAAGGTGTCACCTGCATTTGGCTCGTCGAGCCGGTAGAAGCAATACCCCCCTGACGGACACCGGCGTTCCTGCACATACTTCAGGATATGCCAATGAATCCGGTCTTTGACCGGGGAACCGGTGCGGGAA
>DUGV01000220.1 GCA_013331225.1 Methanolinea sp. | reverse complement strand
CGCGGGATTCCGCAGATCTTATGAATGGTAAACTGACCAAAAAACCCAGGCTGTCAGGGAACCTATCTGTCAGGGAGTAAAGCCAGCCATTTCAATTCGCAATATTTATTCGTATAAGAGAAAAACCTGCGATAGTTTGACTCCAGTAGATCGTCAGCATGCCGTGTCACACCCCGTGGCCACCTGCCTGTTGGTTGCAATTACCCTCATCCTTGCGGCGCTTCTCCTTCTCTCCATCGCTATCCCGTCATTCAACTTGTCTATATTTACTCCGACCCCCTCCTTCCTTGAGATTAAAAGTGTCCGGCACGTGAGCGAGTATGGCGTTATGAACTACGATTCGCGTGTCACACTCTACCACAATGGCACGCTCTCTTATATCAATGACGACCTCTATGCGGTCTTTTATCGAAACCAGGAGAAGCTTCTCTGCGTCTTAGAGACGCTCAACGGGCACCACTTCATCTCTACCCATCATTATGGCATACAGACTATTGCGGGGCTTGGATGCCGGGATACGCGTTGGAATCCGAACGAAAAGATCGCTATAGATTTCACGGATGGGACGTTTCACCCCGGAGACCTGATAACCGTCGAAGTATACCAGCGGCCGAAATCAACCCTTATCTCACGCCACAGCTTTACTGCCTGATGTCACATGTTGCGGAGCCGAGGAAAAAATATGAAACATGGCGCTCCACCAGCGATATCTCTTTCACCGTAAAACACTCCTATGCGTATATGAACCATTTCACGTACCTGGTGATTGCCTGCATGGCCCTTTCAATTATGGTCGCAGGGTGTGTACAGCCGTCAACCACGCCATCAATCCCCGTGCCAACCAGCGTGACTCCGGCGACCCCCCTCCCCTCTGCGACTCCCCTGACGGATCCTGCCCTTCTCGGGACATGGTATCTCAAGGCAATGACTGGCCCTGGCGGTTCTTCACCTGTCCAGACCATCAGCCCCCAGATGGACGCGACATTCAGCGGACAGGGGGATATATCGGGCTTTGCGGGGTGCAACCATTACAGCGGGCAATATATTCTCACGGGAGAAGCACTCCCCAATGGATGGGGCATTTCGGTAGGGCCGGTATTGTCCACATTGATGTACTGTGCCGGGACAAGCGATATTGAAGCCCGGTTCCTCTCCTCACTGCAGAACGCAACGAGTTACTCTGTCACCGGGGACACACTTACCATCACCGACCACCATGGAGGCGCCCTCGTATTCCAGAGGACTGCCTACGGCCCCACTGCGGTGCCGCGAGGCCTCTGATTTTTTTTTTGCGCCCGGATTTTCGAATAACTCCTGCAAGCTTGACCGGGATTGCGGGTCCCGCGTTCACACCTATCAAAAGAACCGCATTGCAGCCCTTGCCACGAGCCTTGCCACGCGAAGTGGTTCGGGGACTTTTCCATCCAGCGTGAGATCCCGGCAGAGCCGGTTTGCATCCTCCATGGGGAGGCCGAACGGGCGGATATAAGCGGTGTGCCCGGTAGGGAGGCTGAGTGGGGCTCTCTCACCCAGCGATTCGTAACGGGCAAGGCGGGTCGCATCTCCGGGAAAGTGGCGGCGGATATCATCCGAAAGCCCATCCGAGTCCTCGTAAGTGACGACCACGACCGGGACTCCGGTTTCCCTGTGGATGGATGCAGGGTCAAGGATATTGAACCATGCAATCACGCACCCGCTCAGCAGGATGACATTGATATCCTTTCGATGAAGTTCCCGGTATATAGCCAGTACTCCCTCCGTGGCGTCGTTCCCACCCACAGTGATACGCGAGAGGGCTGCTCCATCGACACGAAGGTCCTTTCTCATCACCACACCTGCAAGTATCGAATACTCGCGTGAGGAGAAGCTCTCCGCGATACCAAGCACCCGCAGGCCTTTCTTGGCGATGTGCATGGAAGCACTTATGTCAATGGATTTTTAAATATAGCTCGATGCCCATCGAGAAGGACCAGGTCTGCGTCCTCATCCCCACCCTGAACGAGGGTCCTACCATCGGGGCCCTGGTTCGCGAGTTCAGGGCGCTCGGCTATACCCATATCTTTGTCATCGACGGAAACAGCACAGACGATACCCGCACCATCGCAGCCAGAGAAGGTGCAGGGGTCGAGGTGCAGTCAGGGAAGGGAAAGGGAAATGCACTCATCGAGGCGTTTCCGCTGATCGAGCAGCCCTATATCCTGATAGTCGATGGAGACGGAACATACTCCCCTGCCGATGCGGAGAAGATGCTCGCACCGCTGGCCGAGGGGTACGACCAGGTGATCGGTGACAGGTTGACCGACAAGAACCGGGATGCATTCTCCCGGCTGAATTATTTTGGAAACCAGGTGCTCAACCGCCTTTTCAAGCTGGCTCACTCAGCCTATCTCTCAGATATCCTTTCAGGCTACCGGGCATTCACCCGGGACGCGATACAGCAGATGCATCTTCATGAAGCGGGCTTTGGGATAGAGACAGAGATATCGGCTGAGGCGGTCAGGAGCGGGCAGAAGATCTCTGTTGTTCCAATCGAATACAAAAAAAGGCCGGGGACACCCACCAAGCTGAACCCTTTCCACGATGGGTTCAAGATCACCGCCACCATCTACCGCCTGGCACGGATGAGCAACCCGCTCTTCTACTTCGGTCTTATCGGCCTGATCCTCATGATTGCCGGTGTCTTCCTCGGCATTTACGTCATACTCGAGTGGCTGCGTCAGATAGAGCACCTGCCGCTGACAATCTTCACGGTCCTTCTTATCGTTATCGGTTTCCAGATATTCATGTTTGGCGTCCTCTCGGACATGATGCTGGCCCTCCACCGCGAGGTGGTGAGAGAACTGCATGAGACTCGTGAAAGAAAAGAATCGCGTTGATCCGAAGGGATTTGGCATGAGATGCTCCCTTCCTCGATGATATCGCACATTGCTCTCTTTCCCCCTCTTCCACTGAAAAAAGAACCTTTATCTCGGACAGACGCGAATAATATCTACCATATTTCTCGTGCGATAGTAGTCTAGCGGCAGGAC
>DUGV01000153.1 GCA_013331225.1 Methanolinea sp. | reverse complement strand
CGCTCTCGTGGGTGAACGCCATCTCCCCCACGATGGCCTTGTTTGTCGGAAGAGGGACCCCTGTCATCCGGGACACGAGAGAGGAGAGCCGGTAGATCTCCTCGGTCCGGATCCCGGTCGGATGCCGGTAAAGCAGTTCGAGGGTCATCACGAGTTCTTCGAGAGGCGTATTCCCGGCCCGCTCGCCGATGCCGTTGANNCCATCCCCAGGTCGTCATGGCAGTGGATGCTCAAAGGTGCAAGGCAGAGCTGCGGGATCACCTCTGCCACGCGTTCGGGCGTCAGCAGTCCTACCGTGTCGCAGAAACAGAGGCGTTCTGCTCCGCGTTCAAGGCCGCCGGCATAGATCTCCCGGAGGAATGCCGGGTCTGCCCTCGACGCGTCCTCCCCTGAGAGTTCGACGATGAGCCCGCGCTCCCGTGCGTAAGTGACCGCAGAGAAGGCCATCTCGCATATCTGCGCCCTGGTCTTCCTCATCTTCTTCTCGATGTGCAGGTCGCTCACCGGGATGACGAGGTGGACCGAATCAGCGCCATAATCGGCTGCAGAATCGATGTCCTGGGATACTGCCCTGACATATGTACACACTTCCGCGTTCAGGCCTGCATCGGAGATAAGCCGGAGGGCTTCGCGTTCTCCATCGGATGCCGCAACGGAGCCGACTTCCACCACATGCACCCCGATATCCGAGATCATCGTGGCGATCTCAAGCTTCTGACCGGGATTCAGCGAAACACCGGGGGTCTGCTCCCCATCCCGAAGGGTGGTGTCGAAAAACCGGATGTTACCGGACAATAAAACGATCTGTCATGGAAATTCCACCACGAACTGTACCTTTGTGCCCACGGGTATAAAAAAAGTGGGTTGAATGCGACCTCAGCTGGCAGCCGGTACCGCACCCGAGGCCTCGTAGACCCTGGTGATGTAGCGGGCCTCGAAGATGATCATGAAGGGGAGGAGGATCAGCGCGATGAGCCAGCCGATGAAGGGAATCGCGCTCAATAGGTTGATCACGAACCAGATGATTCCCGCCACGATAAAGAGGATGATCAACGCAAGGATGTAACTGCCCCAGCCGATCTTCCTGATTGTCTCGAGGATCGCCCCGAAATTGAATGCCTCGCCGAATCTTTCGGTCCTCGCCATCCGGACAAACCCGATGGTGGAGAAGAGCGAGAGGATGACGGCCACGATGAAGGCAACCAGGAGGCCAACCATGAATGCCATAACGAGCGGCATAAGTACTTCCATGTTGTTGGTGAAGAACTCAGGATCACCGCTCATTGCTGCCTCCTGGATGGCCGTGAAGAATGCGAACCCTCCGAACACGAGGATGATGAGGATGACGGGTATCGCATAGATGATCGCGGCGACAAGGAGCTTTAAGCCGTCGATGAACATCTTTCCCCACTGTGCCGGTTCGGGAGCAGGCGTCTTCCCCCGCCAGATCTCCATCGTGTATCCCATTATCAGGGGGAATATGATCGTGGATATGATCAGCAGTATCCAGCGCTTCCAGTGGCCGACAAGGCCGTCCTTGGCATAACCAAGAGAATCTCCGAGCATGTTGCCATAATCCATGTGAATCACCACATATTGCAGAGATATGTGCCATCAGTTGCGATTTAAAGGTATCCTCGAACTTGAGTCAATCGACTTTTTTTTACAGGCGGATGTTCATTTCGTGTCCCGTTGGAACGTGAATGATAAAATATGGTCTGACTGTGGTGTCACGACACCTCCGTTCAGGACATACAAGGATACAGTAGTTTTTTGTCAGGCAAGTGGGACGAAAAAAAAGTGTCAGGGGGTAAAAGAGCGGGAAGGGTCAGCCGGGTTTCCCGCAGAATCGTAGAGAATACAGACGTACCTGTGCATGAAAACCATGATAAATGGTGAAATGAGGATCAGGATGAGAGAACCGATGTAGGGAATGAAACTTAAGATAACCTCGACGATAGCAACGATCGCCACCACAATGATCAGTGCCAGGATGTAGGTTCCCCACCTGATCTTCCCGATGGTGGCCAGAATTGCACTGAAGTTGAAGGCTTCTCCGATTTTTCCTGTCCGGGCAAACCGGACAACCCCGACGACTGCAAGGAGCCAGAGGATAATCGCTGCAATAACTGCAATCAGGATGCCGGCGATCATACCGCCGATAATGGGCATCAGGCCTGGCATCAGTGCTTCAAAGTCAGGTTCGGCCGGCATTGACATGAGGATAGGTAACGCGCTGATGAGTGCGGCACCTGCAGTGACAGCGAGGATGATCAACACGGGTATGAGATAGATTATCTCTATTACCAGGAGCTTGATCCCATCAACAAACATCGTGCCAAAACCGGTCACTTCGGGTAGCGGGACTTCGCCCCTGAGGATCTTGAGCAGGTATCCCATGGAAAAGGCACCAAGTATGAGGGCCATCACGAATGCAATGACAAACCCCATGATCAACGTCGCGATGAGCGAGGCAGGAATGTCCGTCTCAGTGTACGCCATCAATGAAGCCCCCATGAGTAACACTAAGAGAATGAATGGAATGACTGGAAGGAGGGTCAGCACTATCAGCATTATCCAGGTCTTTGGGTTTTTTGTAAGCCCATCCTTTGCATACTCAAACGAATCGCGAATCATTTTTCCGTAATCCATATGAATCACCGATATTCTGGAGAGCAGGGTGGGATCTCCGCTTATTAATAGGTATCCGAAAAAAAGGGTGAGCAGGCGGTCCCTTTCAGTGCCGGAAATGCCGGACACCAGTAAAGACCATCGCGACATCCAGGCGGTTTGCGGCCTCGATGACCTCTTTGTCCCGGATTGATCCGCCGGGCTGGACAAGAGCAGTGGCCCCGGCAGCGGCAGCAACCTCCAGGGTATCAGGGAATGGCAGGAAAGCGTCCGAAGCGACCGCGGATCCCGCAAGGGAGAACCGGGATTTTTCGATGGCGATCTTTGCCGCGTCCACGCGGCTCATCTGCCCTGCCCCGATCCCGAGCGTCCTCGTTGCATCCGCAAAGACGATGGCATTGCTCCGGGTATGAGCGCATACAATGCAGGCAAACTTCATCGCCTTCATCTCCGCCGGGGTGGCGTCCCGGTCGGTGACGACCTCCCATCGCTCCTGGTAGGGAGGGGTGTCCTGCACGAGCAGGCCTCCATCGATGCTCCGCAGTTCCCAGCCTCTTTCAGCGGCAGGGAGGTGTAACACACGGAGGTTCTCCTTCTTTCCAAATACCTGCAGGGCGTTGCGGGTATACTCGGGGGCCGCCACGACCTCGACAAAGGTGCTCGCAATATCCTCTGCGAGGTGACGATCCACCTCCCTGTTCAGAGCGACGACCGATCCATATGCCGAGACCGGGTCCACATCGCGGGCCTGGATATAGGCATCGGCCAGGTTCTTTCCGACTGCAACGCCGCATGGATTGTTGTGCTTGACAATCACTGCTGCGGGCTCGGAAAACTCCCGCACAAGGCCTGCAGCGGACGAGAGGTCAAGATAGTTGTTGTAGGACATCTGCTTTCCCTGCAGGGGCTCACTCCCCGCGACACCGGCCTGGCCGTATACGGCACCGCGCTGGTGCGGGTTTTCTCCATACCGAAGCGTCCTCCCGTTCCTGAACTGGACGGTGTAGACCCCGGGGAATTCTGACCCGAGAAGGTGGAGGTAATTGCTGATCGCCGCATCGTATGCCGCTGTCCGGGCAAATGCCCGTTTTGCGAACAGCAGGCGCTGATCTGCCGTAAACCCTCCTGATTCAAGCGCTTCTTTAACAAGCGGGTAATCCGAGGGATCCGTGACCACTGCCACGTCTTTATGGTTCTTGGCAGCAGCTCGGATCATTGCGGGCCCTCCGATATCGATATACTCGACGAGCTCCCCAAGCGGGAGGCCCTTATTCGCCATCTCTTCGAAGGGGTAGAGGTTCGCGACGAGAAGGTCGATCTGGTGGATCCCCTCCTCCCGCATCACTCCGTCATCGATCCCCCTCCTGCCAAGAAGGCCACCGTGGATGCGGGGGTGGAGTGTCTTGACGCGGCNNGAGCAGCTGCAACCGGTGGCGGTGCAGTTCTCGGGCGAGGTCGACGATACCCTCCTTGTTCCACACAGAGAGCAGTGCCCACTTCATGGTCATCTATTGGGAGATAATGGGATAAGAGAGTGATGAAAGGGATCATGGAAAAGGAGACGGCGGTCGTCACCCCCCTTTCGTGGGGTCAAGCATTATCCTGT
>DUGV01000293.1 GCA_013331225.1 Methanolinea sp. | reverse complement strand
GTGTGGTTTTTTGGGAAGAACCTATATCTTTCCCTGAAAAGAGAGTGTTGTTCGGGGTGCTCTTCACGATCATGGAGGAATTATCAGTTCTCATCGGGGGAAAGGCCGGTGACGGGATCAACAGTGCCGGTATGGTGGTTGCCCATCTCTTCAACCGGATGGGATACCGTGTGTACATGTATTTTGACTACCCGTCCCTCATCAAGGGGGGGCATAATTTTGCGATTGTTCGGGCTGCGAAGGAGAAGATCGGGGCGCACCGGTCACAGGTTGACTTTATCCTCGCACTGAACCAGGATACCGTGGACTTTCACAGGGATATGGTTCACAGGAAGACCGTGGTGCTCTCTGACCGCTCGAAGGTCAGGGATGAGGGGATAGGAATTGATCTCCCACAAATCTTGAAAGAGGAGAAGGCCCCGCCGGTCATGGGAAACTCGTGCATCATCGGGGCATTTGCGAAGGCCGCAGGGATCGAGTGGGAGGTGCTCGAGGAGGTATTCGCACGCCAGATCCCAAAGGCGCTTCCCACAAACCTCAGGATGGCGCGCCGGGGCTATGACGCGGCCAGCGAGTGCTGCAGGATTGAGCCGCTCGGCTCGTCTCCACTGCCGGTGATCTCGGGGAACGAGGCGATAGGCCTTGGCCTCATCCACGGTGGCCTCGATGCCTACGTCGCGTATCCGATGACCCCCACATCCAATATCCTCCACTTCATGGCCGAGGTTGCCGGGGCGCACGATCTCCTGGTCTTCCACCCCGAGAACGAGATTGCGGTGATGCTGATGGCGCTCGGCCTCGGATTTGCCGGGAAGAGGACCGCGGCAGGGACTTCCGGAGGAGGCTTCTGCCTGATGACCGAGGGGTTCTCACTCTCAGGCATGAGCGAGATTCCGGTCGTGGTGGTGCTCGGGCAGCGGGCGGGCCCAAGCACCGGGATGCCCACCTATACAGCACAGTCCGACCTTCACTTTGCACTGCACGCCGGCCATGGAGAATTCCCCCGCCTCGTGGTGGCCCCGGGGGATGCAGAACAGGCCTATGCCTGGTCTGACATCGCGCTCCGCCTCTCCTGGAAATACCAGGTCCCGGCCATTATCCTCTGCGACAAGACGCTCTGCGAGGGGTTCTACAGCTTTATCAGCCCTGACGACACAATGCCCAGGGTTGATCCAGGCCCTGTCGGGAGCCCGGGTCCCGGGTATATCAGGTACGGGCTGACCGAGAGCGGCGTCTCGCCAATGCTTTTTCCTCCCGAAAAGGATACGGTGATAAAGGTCAACGGCTACACCCACGACCAGAATGGGATCACCACTGAGAAGGCGGGTCTCGCCTCCCGGATGAGTGAAAAGAGGGGGCGAAAGGGATCGGCGCTGGCAGAGGAGGTTCTCCGGTTCAAACCGGTAGAATCAGGCGGGGTCAGGCAATCGGAAACCACGCTCCTCTGCTGGGGGTCCACGATCGGAGTCTGCCGCGAGGTTGCGGCTGGCCTGGGGCTCCGGCTGGTGCAGCCGGTCGTGCTCTCGCCCCTCCCTCTGCAGGCCCTGCATGATGCGCTGCGCGGGACGAAAAGGCTGATTGCGGTAGAAGAGAACGCGGAGGGGCAGATCGCAATGCTGCTCGCACGGCACGGGATCAGGCTGGACTCTCATATCAGACGGTACGACGGAAGGCCGTTTGCGCGCGAGGAACTGGAAGCACGCGTCAGGGAGGCGCTCGCATGACTGCGAGGAACCTTATCACCGATGCCCAGAACACCTGGTGCCCCGGGTGCGGCAATTTTGTCATCCAGTTCGCCCTGAAAAATACCATTGCGGCCCTTGAGAAAGAGGGAGTTGATACTGACAGGGTCGTGCTCGTAACCGGGATAGGGTGCCATGCAAAGATGGCGGACTACCTCAACGTGAACAGCTTCTACTCAATCCACGGGCGCACCCTGCCGGTTGCAACCGCGATCAAGATGGCCAACCCCGAGCTCGTGGTCATTGCCTGCGCAGGTGACGGGGACTGTTATGCCGAAGGCCTTGACCACCTCATCTTTGCCGCAAAACGGAACACCGACATCACCCTCCTTGTCCACAACAACCGGGTCTACGGGCTGACCACGGGGCAATACACCCCGACTTCCCCGCTCGGGTTCAGGGGCCGTTCAACGCCTTCGGGGACTGTTGAGGAACCTTTCAATCCCCTGGAGATCATGCTTGCATCCGGCGCCACGTTCGTTGCGAGAGGATGCACACGGAAGATGGCTCTCCTGCAGCGCACGATCATGGAAGGCATCCGTCATCCCGGCTTTTCTTTCATCGACGTGCTCCAGGTATGCGCATCCTACTTCAATCTGTCTGACTACTACGACAGGAGTGTATACGAAATCAGGGACCACGATGAGCGGGACTTTGAGGCCGCCTGCCAAAAAGCCAGGGAATGGGATTACAACACGGATGCACCGATCGGCCTTGGAACGATCTACCGGGCGAAGAGACCCACCCTGGAAGAGCGGCTCTCTGCCATCCGGGGCACCGAAACGGACAGGGATGCCACCATCCGGAATGTGCTGGAGAAGAGAACGTGAAGCTGAATGGCTCTCATTCACTCAACCAAGCCGTACCTGCTGGCATGGTGCGGCATTTCCGTGCCTTTAAATACCGGATGGCTCTGAATGTCTTCGTAAGAGGGGGAAACGAATGACCGATCAGAACCTCTTCGAGATGGTCAAGCAGCATCTCTGCTCATGCTCGACCGACCTTGTCATGGACAGGAACGTGGAGGCAGTGCTGAAGATGCCGCGAAGGGAAATGCATGCATCAATCCCTGTAAGGATGGACGACGGGAAGATCCGGGCATTCCAGGGGTTCCGTGTCCAGTACAACGATGCACTCGGTCCTACAAAAGGCGGAATCAGGTTCCACCCGGATGAGACTATCGACACCATCCGGGGTCTTGCCGCCCTGATGACCTGGAAGTGCGCCCTTCACAACCTCCCTCTCGGCGGGGCAAAAGGAGGGATCGTCTGCAACCCGAAAGAGCTCTCGGAACACGAGCTCGAGCGACTCAGCCGTGCCTATGTGCAGGTGATGTTCCCGTATCTTGGGCCGGACAGGGACATCCCGGCACCGGATGTCTACACCAACCCAGCGGTAATGGCATGGATGATGGATGAATATTCGAAGATTGCCGGGAAGACATCATTTGGCTCCTTCACCGGCAAACCCGTTGGCCTTGGCGGGTCGGAGGGGAGGCTTGACGCCACTGCCAGGGGTGGATGGTACATCGTGCGCGAGGCTGCAAGGGACACCGGGAT
>DUGV01000097.1 GCA_013331225.1 Methanolinea sp. | reverse complement strand
TGGCAGATCAAACTTGGGATCGTCCTCCTGGTAAGCTCATTTTTCATTTACTCGCTCAAGTTTCTCTTCCTCGGAGACCCGGAGAACACCTATTATTATGTCTTCAACGCGCTGGGGTTTCTTCCCATCAACGTGCTCCTGGTCACCCTCGTGTTGAACGAGCTCCTGACCGTCCGGGCCAGGAAGGAGCGCCTGGAGAAGCTGAACATGGTGATAGGAACATTCTTCTCCGAGGTGGGGACAGACCTGCTCAAGACCATTGCCCGTGCGGATAGCTCGATCTCGACCCTTGAGGATACCCTCAGGGTGACCGGTAACTGGAAGGACGAGGACTTTCTCAGGGTGCGAAAGGTCATGGAGGGATATGATTTTCATGTGGATATCGCGCGGATAGATCTCGGGAACATGAGGGAATATCTCAAAGAGAGGAGGAATTTCCTCCTTCGCCTGCTTGAAAACCCCCTGCTCCTTGAACACCAGGCATTCACAGAAGTGTTACGGGCAGTCTTTCATTTCACCGAGGAACTTGAGAGGAGGGACGCCCTTGTCTGCATGACCGAGAAGGACTGCATGCACCTCAAGGGGGACGTGGAGAGAATATACCGTCTCCTCTCACTCGAGTGGCTCTCCTATATGAAGCATCTTCATGCCCACTATCCATACCTCTCGTCGCTGGCGATGAGGACCAATCCGTTCGACAGCAAGGCTTCGGTAGTCATTGGTTGATTCCACCTATCTTTTCTTGAGATCTCCGGGATTAGGCGGCGAATAACCGGAAGCGATAAATTTCCCGGTTATGGGGCAGGAGAGTCGCACGTGACTCATCCTTACGCTGATGCCATGAGAGCNNGAGCCATTCCCAGGCAGGGAGGCATGAACCAAACCATTAAAGCCCGTCTTGGTCAATACCTCCATGTTCTGGAGGAATACTGTTGCTAAAAAAGAGTATGGAAGAAGCGCTGAACAAGCAGGTGAACGCAGAGCTCTACTCATCGTATCTCTACCTGTCCATGGCCGCATACTGCGAGACACAGCTGATGAAAGGGTTTGCCAAGTGGCTCCGGCTCCAGGCAGATGAAGAGCGGGAACATGCCATGAAATTCTTTGATTACATCATCGAGGCAGGCGGGACCGTCAAGCTGGCAAAAATCGAAGCGCCAAAGACAGGGTGGAAGTCCATCGGCGAGGTCTTTGACGAAGTTTACGAGCATGAGATGAAGGTTACAGGCCTCATTGGCGGGCTGATGGACCTTGCGATCAAGGAGAAGGATTATGCCACCCGGAATTTCCTTGGCTGGTTCGTGAAAGAGCAGGTGGAAGAAGAGGCACACGCAAGCGAAATCCAGGGGAAGATCAAGATGCTCGGCGATGTCGTCGGGCATCTCTTCTGGCTGGACCATGAACTCGGGAAGAGGGAATAACCCTCAATCTTTTTCCTGCAAGGTTTTTTTGGTGTTCCCGCGGCACAACGCGTGTGAATGTTTCATGGTTGGTATTGCCCCGGGATTCGTAACGATTGGGATAATCCTATAAAGATGCACATTTCCAATCCTGATAAGAGGAGGGCAATCCTGAGATGGCTCAGAAAGTATATTTTGCCGGCATGAGGTCGCGTGAACCCGGTCAGAACACCATATCAAAGATACATCGACTTTTTGATGCGGCCGGGTTTCCCCGGATGATCGAACCCGGAGACCTTACCGCGATCAAGTTGCACTTCGGGGAATGGGGAAACGAGTCATATATCAACCCCGTGCATGTCCGCCAGGTAGTGGAAAGAGTGAAGGATGCGGGAGGAAAACCGTTTCTGACCGATTCAAACACGCTCTACCGCGGGATGCGCAGCAATGCGGTCGACCACCTCTGCACAGCCATGGAGCATGGCTTTGCCTATGCTGTCGTCGGCGCCCCACTGATCATTGCGGACGGTCTTCGCGGGGGGAACTGGAGGAGCGTGGACCTCGACTCCAGGCATTTCCCTGCCGTTCGGGTGTCGGGCGATATTGCGGACTCGCAAACGATGTTCGTCCTCTCTCACTTCAAGGGGCATGATGTGGCCGGGTTTGGGGGGGCGATAAAGAACCTGGCCATGGGATGTGCCCCTCCCACGGGAAAGCAGGCACAGCACTGCGCCCGCCCCCTCCACACCGTGGAAAGATGTACCGGGTGCGGCAAGTGTGTGCCAGTCTGCCCTGGTGAGGCCATATCGGTTGTTGAGACCGGGAATGGCAAAATAGCCCGCATCGAGCAGGCCCGCTGTGTCGGATGCTTCGAATGCATGAGTGCATGTCCGTCGAATGCCATCGACGTCGACTGGGAAACGGAAATTCCTGAATTCATCGAGAGGATGGTAGAATATGCATTCGGGGTGGTAAAGGGCAGGCAAAAAAAGACAGGGTACATGAACTTCCTCCTGCGTATTACCCCGGACTGTGACTGTGTGCCATGGAGCGACGTCTCCATCGTCCCAGACATCGGCATCCTCGCCTCCCGGGACCCGGTCGCCATAGACGCCGCAAGTTACGACCTCGTGAATGCAGAGGAGGGGAACAGGGGGTCTTTTCTGCAAAAGAACCATGGAAAGGGAAAGGACAAGTTCAGGGGAACATGGAAGAATACTGACGGTTACCGGCAGATACAGTATGGAGAGGAGATCTTCCTGGGGCAGTCCTCCTATGACCTCATCTCCATCGATTAACAGATGTTCGTGGTGAGAGATATCCGTTCTCGAATGAAACGCACATGAGACTGT
>DUGV01000139.1 GCA_013331225.1 Methanolinea sp. | reverse complement strand
GCTCAAGGAGCCGGTCATGCTGACCTTTGGTATGGAAGGAGAGGTGGTACAGACCGTGGACTTTGCTCCCGGGCAGGCCCATCGGGGATGTGAATGGATGGGCATGAGGAGGAACCCGGTCCAGATCCTCTATCTTTCCGAAAGGATATGCGGTATCTGTGGGATTGTGCACTCACTCTCGTTCTCGCTGGCGGTGGAGAAGATTGCTGATATTGAAGTCCCCATCAGAGCCGACTATATCAGGACAATACTGTTTGAGCTCGAGCGGATACAGTCACACCTCCTCTGGGCAGGGGTAGCTGCTCATGAGATCGGTTTTGACTCCCTCTTCTACTTTACCTGGAGAGTGAGGGAGCAATCACTCGACCTTCTTGAGAAGATTGCCGGAACAAGAATCCACTACGGGATGATCCAGATAGGCGGCGTCCGAAAGGACATCAGTGACGACCAGTGCTCCGCAATTGCACAGTGCTTAGGTGAGTATCGGGGATTACTCAAGAAACTGAAGAAGGCTTTCTTAGAAGACAGTACAGTACGTTTGCGGTGCAGGGGCCATGGTCTCTTAAGCTACCGGGATGCCCAGCTCCTCTGTACTGTTGGCCCAACTGCGCGGGCATCAGGAATCGCCATGGATGTCCGGCACGATTACCCCTTCTGTGCCTATGGGGACCTCGATGTCCATCCTGTACTCCCCCCACAGGAATTCGGAGGACCTCAGGGAGATGTATATGACCGGATCATCGTGAGGCTCCTTGAGATCGCCCAGTCTATTGATATTATCCAGCAGTGCCTTGATAATCTGCCTTCTGGAGAGATCCTCTGGGAGAAGAAGCTGCCGAAACTCCTCCTTACCTTAAAAAAGGCAGAGGGAGAAGCGATCGGAAGGGTGGAAGCTCCCCGCGGAGAGTGCTTGCACTATGTCCGAATGGACGGGAAAGAGACACCCGCAACATGGAAGGTGAAGGGATCATCCTACAGCAACCTGATGTCCTGGATCCCGATGCTGCGGGGCGAGCAGATCGCCGATATCCCCATCATCGTTGCCTCAATCGATCCCTGCCTCTCCTGTACCGACCGGGTTGCGGTGGTCAGGGGCGGGCAGCAGAGCATCCTCACGAAGGAGGATCTCCATCGCCTGTCCGTGGATAAGACCAGGAGGCTGCANNCCTGGTTTGTGCTGCTCTCCCTTTTTGCGCTGGCGGCCGGCCTCTTCCTTCTTGGCGTGGACCGGAAACTTGCGGCCCACATGCAGGCCAGGATCGGCCCGCCGATCCGACAGCCGTTTATCGACGTCGCCAAGCTTCTGCAAAAAGAGAACGTGGTCCCTGCAAACGCCATTTCGGCCGTCTTCCACTTATCACCGTTGATCGCGCTGGCATCAAGCATCGTCATCCTCTTCTACCTGCCGGTGGGAAGCCTCCTGCCGGTGCTCGGCATGTACGGAGACCTGGTGCTGGTGATGTATCTCCTGACCGTGCCCGCACTTGCGATGGTCGCAGGGGGTTTTGCGTCAGGATCTCCATATGCAACGGTCGGGGCCCAGCGCGAGATGGTGACAATGATCGCCTACGAGTTCCCGCTCGCGGTTGTCGTTATCGGTGTCGCATGGCGCCTTGGGGCGGCCGGTCTCTCCTCGCCGTTTGCGCTCGGGACCATGGCAGCAAACCCCATATGGACCGTGGTCGGGCCACTGGGAATCGCAGGAATCCTCCTTCTCCTCCTGGTGCTCGCGGTCGTCACCCCGGCCGAGCTCTCCCGGATCCCATTCGACACCCAGGAAGCCGAGACGGAACTTGCAGGAGGCCTGCTGGTGGAGTACTCGGGCAGGAACCTTGCCATGTTCTACCTTGCCCAGGGGGTAAAGACACTCGTGCTCGCGGCCGTGATCGTTGCAATCTTTTTCCCGTGGAACCTCTCGGGATTCCTCGCGATGCCCCCGTGGCTGGCGCTGCCCGCGGATATCCTGTTCTTCCTCGTGAAAGCAATCCTGGTGCTGTTCTTCTCGGTCACCCTCGTCCGGGTGGGAATGGCAAGGTTACGCATCAACCAGGTAGTCTCGGTCTATTGGATCTACCTTTCAGTCATCGGGCTTACAGGCCTCCTTCTCCTGATGGCAGATGCCGCGCTTCCCACGCTCATGGGGGTGGGGGCATGAAATTCCTGCCCCTGTTCCCCGAACTCGTCCGCCAGCTCTTCCGCGAGCCTGCGACCAACCGCTTCCCGGCCAAGTATCTCCCGCCAACGGTGACAGGTTTCCTGAAGGCTGTGGGAGAGGGAAAGGCCACAATCGTTCCGCCGGTCCCGACCCCCCCGAACTTCCGGGGCAAGATCACCTACAAAAACGATTGCTGCATCGGGTGCGGACTGTGCGTGAAGGTCTGCCCCTCCCACGCAATAGAGCTCATCCCCGAAACAAAACAGATACGGGTCTGGGTCGGGCAATGCATCTTCTGCTCCCAGTGCACCAGTATCTGCCCGAAGGGCGGCCTCTCCATGGGTGATGAGTTCCTCCTTGCCGACGAGGATCGGTACTCGGAGAACCTGATCGTGGAGTGAGGAAGGGTTCGTCCCTTTTTCACCCGGGACTGCGCGGTCCTGGAATTGCAGGCAGGTAAGCTCCAAAGTCGCCTGATAGTGATGGGGTGGTGCTACCCCACATCCGGGAAACCTGCACCCACCCGAAACGACAATCAGGACTCCCCGGTAAGCACCGGAATACTCCCGACCTTTCCTTTCTCGAGGATTCCAATGAGCCGGTCCACACCTTCCCTGACCGCGGGAGTGAGGCCTTCCCCCGTCTCTATCCGCAGAGGCTGGATTCCAATCACGAGAGTGGCACCCGGGGCATCCCCGAGAAAGTCGATGAAGATATCGAGCGGGAGCTGGTGGGTACCAATCCCCACATCCCTGATCTTCTCCTTCGGGATGATCGCAAACTCCCCCGGGGCGAGACCCATGTCCGCGGCGTCCACGAGGACGAGAAGATCCGGGTGGTGGCGCCTCACTGTTCCCGAGAAATTTTCGGGGGCAGTCCCGCAGTCGATCACTTGCCAGCCCGCTTTCCGGAAAGATTTTGCCACGTAATTCCCTGCACCGTCATCCTTCCGGAGAGGGTTGCCGATGCCAAGGAGGAGGTTCTTCATGCAATCAGGTCCACGATGCGGCTGTGACCAATGCCCCTAGCCACCGGTCTCGCCTTCGCTTCCGCACCCTTTCCCCTGGGACCTGATCCGGGTCCTGATCTCATGATGACGACTCCTCATGGCATTCTGAGCCGCCTCCATGCGCCCGATGGCCTCGAGGAGATCAGGCCTCTGCGGATCGTCATCTTCCCTTGTCCGGTAAACGTTCCAGAGCAGGAGCAAAAGTCTCTGGTGAACTTCTATATCCCTCGAGAGTCTCCGGAACTCGTCGACGAGACCGGCATCCATACCGGACAGGCGGGCCTTCTCCACCTCGTCGATAATCTCCGACTCTTTCCTGAAATACTGCCTGATAACCCTGCAGAGTTCCCGCCTGGTGACAGGCTTCTGGATATAGTCCTCGAAGTGCGCGGTGTGAGCCTGGACCTCTGCGGGGTCGAGGCTTTTTGCGGTGATCATCATCACCGGGATATCGGCAGTCCGTTTGTCCCGCTTGATCCTGTCAAGAGTCTCCCACCCGTCCATTGGTTCCATCAGGATGTCGAGGAAGATGAGGTCAGGGTGATCCTGGCCAAGGATGGCAAGCGCCTCCTCTCCGGAATGGGCCTCGATCGCCTCCAACCCCTCGTGCCTCACCATCCTTGCAAGGATATCGGTAATGGCCGGGTTGTCGTCCACGATGAGAATACGGTACATCAGGAAACGGTCCTCCCCGGGCTCCCGGTTTCCGGGATCTCTTTTAAGATCTTTCGTATCTGGCCGAGGTTGACCCCGGGACTGGTGAGGATGCAGATATACTCGTTGAAATAGGGTGCGATGATTACCTTCCCGGCAGGTATCTGCAGGGTCAGGTGGACGAATGCGCCGGTACGCATGACGGAGCTTATATCTTTCGCAGCATGGAGCATGTCCTCTGCGAGAACCACCAGGGAGTCGAGTTCCACGTCCCCTATGGAGAGCACCGACTTGCCCCTGCCGAAGATCGAGACCGCCTGGACCCCCTGGAGCCTGAGCATGCGCCCCAGGAGCAGGTGGGCGAGGTTCTCGACATCCAGGCCGCTGGGGAGGACCATTGGGGCCTCCTCGAGAGACCCGGGAGAGGTCTCCCTCGTGCCGGCGGCGGTATGCCTGCTCTTTTCGACCGGCGCAGTCGGCGCATCAGCTTCTGCAGGGGGCAGGGGAGAACGCTCTTCCCCTGTCGCAGATCCTGTTTCCCCGGGTTGACCACCGGATCCGTATGCAGGTCCCGCGCCTCCCCCTCCACAAACCGAACCAGATGCCTGGAGCAGCCGAATGGCCTCTTCCATCTCTTCGGTGGTATACCTGTGGATGGAGAGGTCGATGACGGGAAAGCTGAGTATGTGCTGGTATGCAGCCTCTCCTTTCAGATCCTCGCTCCCCCTCCGGAAGGAACAGCCCATCGGGGTGCCCTTTCTGACAAGGACATGCCCCTCCCCATCAGGTGCCTGCACGCGGATCATCCCCTGGAAGCGTGCGGCGTGGATGAGCATCCACTTGAACGGCGCCTGCATCTCTCCGACCGGAAACCCGGCGGGCAGCATTCCGGTCATGTGTACCCACTCGAGATATCCTGGTACTTCTTCAATTCATAGCTGATCTGGCCGATATTCGCCCCTGCATGGGTAATCACGACAAGGAAATATGCCTCCTGGAGGGGAACGGATACAAGGGCAAGTTCCCGGAACTCCACGAACACCATGGAGATCTGTTCCTGGCCAAGGCGCGTCGCCATCGCCCTGGATTCGGCCATCACGAAGGACACCACCGCTGCAAGCTGTTCACCCTCGATATTGGATGCCCCCATCTCGTCATGTACCCTGCCTTCGGGGTCGATGACGAGCACCATTTTCACTCCTTCGAGGGAGAAGAGGCGCTTGAGTTCGTTCTTCAGCATTGCAGTCGTTTCCTCCTTGCACCTGGTTGACAGAAGTTCACTCCGGCTCTTCCTTCGCCAGCGTATCCAGTATCCGGTAGGTATTTACCATCTTATTGAATGCGGCAATGAGTTCCCCGATCTCATCGTGGGATTGGACCTCCATCTCCTTTTCCGGCAGATATCCCCTGCTGATCCTGGTGGCGACAACTGAAAGTTCTACGATCGGCCTTGTGACACGGTGCGCCACGAAGTAGCTCCACAGGAGGACCACAAGAACGGTGCCTATGGTGAGGAGAAGGACGGTAGCTGGAGTGCCAATGGTGGCCACGATGCTGGCAGTGCCCCCCATGGAGACCACCGAGAGGAGGATTACCGGTATCACTGCCACGAAGATCATGCTGACCAGCACCTGGTAAAAGAGGGGTATCTGCACACTCTTTCTGGGCTGTCTGCTTTCCCCTGCCCGCAAAGACTGCGCCATGCAGAAGAGATCCGCCCCGGGTCGCATTAAACCTTTTCTGTTGGGGGTGCCTCCGCGCGATTTCTGCGGTTTGAACGATTGGGATGGCTCGAATAAACTCACCAATCCATAAAGGAAGGTGTAACACCCGTGTGCAGAGATCAGGAGAAAACCCGGGTTCCCAAATCCCCTGTCTCGTTCGCTGTAAAGAAAGAGCGGGAATCAGAGACCCAGCATGGCAAGCATGGCGAGCACCCCGACAATGAGGACCGCCACGATTCCGACCACCAGCGCCGGGCGGACCCCGAGCAGTTCGGGGATGGTATCTGCAGGAAACGCACCCCGGTTCAGTATCACCCGGTCAAGGTACGGGAAGAGCCGGGCGAAGATTCCGGCGCCGATCACGATCCCCAGGACCCCCACCACCGCATCCAGGGCACCCGATCCGATCGCACCTGCAGCAGTGCCGGGACAGTAGCCGAGAACCGCAAACCCTGCACCGAAGATCAATCCCCCGATCACCGTCGCACCAACCGAACCACCCTTGGAGTGAAGCCGGACAAGGCCCGCAGCCTTCATGGCATAGATCCCAACCATCCCAACGAGAATCGCGGCAAGCATCACCTTCACGACGGTGAAATCGGTGAGGAGGAGCTGGCCGATTATCACCGCATACTCTGTCACCCCGCCTTTCTGGAGAAGAAAGCCAAACGCGATGCCGATGAGGAGCCCGAGAACGATCTGGGCACTTTTATTCGACCTGATCGTGTCAAATGCCATGGTTCAGACCCCCGAAAAGAACGGGAACCCAAACATCAGGCCGGCTACGAAGATCCCGCCTGCAAAGAAGCAGACCACCGCGACCCAGCTCGCGACCGAGAGCTGAAGCGTCCCGGATATCCCGTGACCTGACGTGCAGCCACCGGCCCACCTTGCACCGATCCCCATCAGGACCCCCCCGATCAGCGCCACGACAATGCGCAGGAGCGGATCCGCAGAAAATGCTCCCGCAAAGAGGGGTGGAACAATAAAAACGGAAAAAGTCCCTGATATCCAGGCAGAGAGGAACGCTCCTATCACTATACCGACAACAATCATCCACTGCCAGTCAACGGTCGGTGTGAATTTCCTGTAGTACGGCATTGCCGCTGCCTTTTTTCTTGAGAGTGCCGATTCCACCATCCCGGCAGTCTTTGCGTATGCGGTCGATGCACCGAGCGGGCGGTCCGAGACGAGGAACGCCACCCACACGAGAACTCCAATCCCCGCACCGACGATGTAGGGCGACCAGGTCGCCATCGCAAGCCATGTGAACATGAATGATCTCCGGTATCAGGGAGGATTGGGTTCTTCTGTCATAATGGCTCCCATCAGGGCGCAAAACCCGCCCGCTGATACGAGGTGTATCCGCCCGCGAGGTTAGAGACCGTCGCAAAGCCATGCATTTTCAGGATGCTTGCCGCGATGCTCGCCCTCTGTCCTCCCTTGCACATCACGATGGTATGCCTGGCAGGGTCAAGCTCGGCATGCCGTGTCCTGAGGTCGTGCCAGGGGATATGCATGGACCGATCAGCATGGCCGGCCTCCCACTCCTCCTTTGACCTGGCATCAACGAGCACCGCCTCTCCTGAACTGACCATGGAATGAGCCTCCTCTGCCGATATGACCGGCACGCGGTTTATCCGGAGGTTCAATGACCCCCATGAAAGCATTCCGCCCTCCAGGAACCCCGGCACCCGGTCAAATCCGACGCGGCGGAGCTGAAGCGCCGCTTCTTCCGCCTGGTTCCTGGACTCGACGACCAGGAGAATGTCTTGCCCTGGCGGGAGAATCCAGCCCGCCTGCGTGGCAAAGTTTCCGGAAAGGTCGATATGCCAGGCACCGGGAATGTGCACTCCCGAGAATGCCGGGTAACTCCGGGCATCAAGAAGGACCGAGTCATCCCTGCGGATCCAATCGGAGAAGGCTTTCGGGTTGACAGGCGCAGGTTGCGCGAGTGTCCGCATCAGGACCGGGCCCGACCGGTTGATCTCAGAACATCGTGCGAAGTGATCAGGGGCAGCAGGCATGTCCAAAGTAAGGGCCCGGACAAACTCATCCCTGTCACTTATCCGGAGTGCGTAATTGTACTTCTTCTCGTAGCCCACGGTACTTGTCCTCTTGGCTGCCATCGCCCTTCCGCATAAGGACCCCATCCCGTGGGCGGGATAGACCTCGCACTCATCGGGGAGGGTCATGATCTTGGTATGGAGGTTGTCGTAGAGCGAGGACGCAAGCGCTTCCGCCTTCCCGGGAAAGAGGTCAGGACGGCCGACATCGCCGACAAAGAGAGTATCGCCGCAGAAAAGGGCGACAGGGGTATCACCGCGGGAGGTATCGGTTGCGATATACGAGACATGCTCAGGAGTGTGGCCTGCGGTCTCGATCACCCTGAAGTGGATGTGCTCAAGGGGTATCTCGTCACCTTCAACGAGTGCATTATGAGGAAATTTACATTTGCCGGACTTTGGCGCATATATCTCTGCGCCGGTTGCCTCGGCAAGGTCAAGGTGACCGGATACGAAGTCTGCATGCAGGTGAGTCTCCAGGATATGGGTGATTCGAAGCCCCATCTCGCGTGCAACAGAGATGTAGCGACCCACGTCGCGCGATGGATCGACAACCGCACACGTCCTGTTTCCCGCAACGATGTAAGAACTGTGGGCAATGCCGGGAATGAAAAACTGCTGGATTATCATTACGCTCCTCACCGGTCTATGCGATGAGGAGATAGATGAGTGTTACGGCGACTCCGATGAAGATCACCGTCATGATACTTCCTGCTTTGATGAAATCCTTTGTCGAATACCCTCCCGGACCCATAAGGAGTGCGTTGACCTGGTGGGTGGGGAGAATGAATGAGTTCGATGCGCATACTGCAACCAGGAGGGCAAGGGCGCGGGGATCCACGCCGGTCCCGGCCCCGGCAATCATCACCAGCGGGACGAGCAGGACAGTTGCGGCAACATTGGAGATGACAAGGGAGAGCACTGTCGCAAGGACTGCCACGGCACACATGATAACAAGGGGATGTGCACCGCCGAGACTCCCGATGAGGGCCCCCGCGACGAGCGCTGCCGCACCGGTCTTCTCCATCGCAATACCAAGAGGGATCAGGCCGGCAATCAGGGCGATTGTCTTCCATTCGATTGCCCGGTACGCCTCGTCGATTGTCAGCACCCCTGAAACGACCATCGCCGCCGAACCGGTGAGAAGGGCAAGTGACAGGGGGACTCCGGTCATGGTGAGGGCAAGGGACGAGGCAAATATCAGTACCGCGAGGTGCGCCATGCCATGCCGCACTGCGTCACCTTCGGGATGGGTGAGGAGCAGGAGATCCTTGTGCCCTGCAAGGAGCCTGAGTGTGTCCCACGACCCGAACGCCACGATTACATCTCCCGCTGCAAGGGGCATATGCGAAAAATCAGCGCGTGTCTCGATCTCCCCCCTCTGGTGAACGATAGGCTCGATCGAGAACAACTGCCTGAACCTGATCTCGCGCATGGTCCTGCCGATGATGGAGGCCTTCGGCCTGACAATCAACTCCGCAAATCCATACCCTTCGCCATCGAGGATCTCTTTGAACCTGCTTCCGGGCCCTGAGGGTATGCACCCGGATTCCCTTATGAACCTTTTGAACTCCTCCTCATGCCCGATGAATGCAAGTTCCTGGCCTTCCTCGAACCGTGTCGCACGCGAGGGGGCAACAGTGATCTCCCGTTGGATACGAACGGCGAGAAGGTCAAGACCGTACCGCATCTTGAAAAACGCCTCTTCCCGGGTCTTTCCCACAAGGGATGACGACGGAGGGATGGCCGCTGTCCAGACCGGGTGATCGATCCCCCAAATCTCTGCAACGGTCGTTTTCCCGGCCTTCTCTTCCTTTTTGGGGAGAATACGATCCCCGGCAAATGCAAAGAGCAGCACCCCTGCAACAAGGAGGGGGACCCCTATCGGCGTGACCGCAAAGAGGGAGAACGGCTCTGCATCAGATTGACGGAGGAGATCGTTCAACACGATCAGGGGGCTGGACCCAATCATCGTGATGCTCCCCCCGAGTATCGCGGCAAACCCCATCGGCATCATCAGCCGGGATACCGGGATCTTTGTCTGTTTGCTGATCCTTCTCATCGCCGGGAGGAAGAGGGCGGCTGCCCCGATATTCTGCATCACCGAGGAGAGGAGGCCGACTGTGATACCGATCGTCGAGCTGACACGCCGCTCATCTGTTCCGGCATACCGGACGATCGAGCGGGCCAGTCTGGAGGTGATACCGGTCCTCTCGATCCCATAGCCGAGGATCATCACCCCTGCCATCGCCATCACCGCATTTGAGGCAAAGCCTGATACCGCCTCCATTGGTGTGATGAGGCCGAGCCACGCAAGAGCAATTGCAGCGCCGATTGCGACGAGATCGATCTTGACACGGTCACTCACAAAGAGGATGATCGTGACAAGAAGGACAATCCCAACAAGCAGGATGCCGGTATCCATTGAGAACAACTGCTGATATGGTGGATAGAATAAAAAAGGTTGCCTCAGGAACGGGAGAGCCGGGCTGCGGTCAGGTGGCGTTTTAAGGTTTCTGCTGCTTCTTTATCTGAACCGAAACAGTCGAGGAGGGAACGGATCTGCTGGATCGTCTCGGGATGCAGTTCGTGCTCCATGAAAAAGG
>DUGV01000193.1 GCA_013331225.1 Methanolinea sp. | reverse complement strand
CTCGCAGAGCCACTGGCGGAGGAGCCGGCTTCCCATCGGGGTGGCGGTGCGATCGAGGACAGAAAGGAGGGTCCCCTCCTTCCCTCTGTCCCTGATCCCCTGCACGATCTCAAGGTTCCTCAGGGTTATCGCATCCAGGAGGCAGGACTCGCCAGAATGGCGCACCGAGAGGGCGTTGATCTGGGGGAGTTCCGACCGCTGAGTCTCCTTCGCATAGAGGAGTGCCGCACCCGCTGCCTGCTCCGCGGGAGAGTCCCGTGCAAGGCCGAATCCCTCGATGCTCGCGACACCGAAATGCCTGCACAGGGCGTCCCGACCCTTCTCCGGAGAGAAGATATCCGCCGCTCCGCGGCTCACCGCAAGGCCTCCCCTCGAGAGGAACTCTGCGATTTCAGGGGGAGCGTCGGCTGGCAGCAGGCACTCGGCGGGGGAATTCCTCGCAACCTCCCCCTGGAGCGCGGAAAACCCGTGTTCGAGGGGAACCGTGACGACCGAGAACTCCCCGGTGGTGATGTCGAGGAATGCAAGTCCCGCCTCTCCCTCCTTCGCGTTGGGGGAGATGGCGAGGAGGTAGTGGGCACCCGGAGAGGGAATGAGTGTCTCGTCCATCACCATGCCGGGGGTCACGACGCGGACCACCTCCCTCTTGACAATTCCCTTCGCAGCCCGTGCGTCCTCAACCTGGTCGCAGACCGCGACCTTGTAGCCCTTTGCGATCAGCCTCGCAATATACCCTTCAACCGCATGGCAGGGCACCCCTGCAAGAGGAATCCTGTTCCCGCTGCGGTCCCTGGAACGGGAGGTGAGGACTATGTCGAGCTGCCTGGACACGGTCTCGGCATCCTCGTTGAAGGTCTCGTAAAAATCTCCGATATGAAAAAGAAGGATAGCATCGGGATATTTCGACTTGATCTCCTGGTACTGGGCCATGGCAGGGGAGAGGCGGCTCTCCGCCCCGGCACCCCCGGACCGCGATCCCTTTTCCATCACTCATATTCTCGTGCATAGGGAGAGTTATGTGTAACGATCGCGGGGCTCAGGGTTACTGGGAGAGTTATCCTTTCCTGCCCCGGTGCGAATATTCAAGTGTCCCTTTTTCCATATCCTCCGGTGTGGGTATTGTGTTCCTCTACGCCGCTGTCTGCTTCTTTCCTGCTTTCCAGGCAACAAGGAGAGAGCCACTGGATGAAGAGCGAAAAGAGAGAGGCCTTTTAAGGCCAGGGAGCGGTGCCGGTGACTGATCCAGACGCTGGAGAGAGGGATTCTTCGAATCCGAAGAACCGACTCGTCCATGAGGCGTCACCCTATCTGCAGCAGCACGCGCATAACCCCGTTGACTGGTACCCTTGGGGAGAGGAGGCGTTTTCCAGGGCGCGGGCTGAAGGAAAGCCGATTTTCCTCTCCATCGGATACTCCACCTGCCACTGGTGCCACGTGATGGAGAGGGAGTCTTTCTCTGACCGCGAGGTTGCCGCCCTCCTCAATGCACATTTCATCTGCATCAAGGTGGATCGCGAGGAGCGGCCGGATCTCGACCAGCTCTACATGGATGCCGCGATCGCCCTCACGGGCTCGGGCGGCTGGCCCCTCAATGTCGTCCTCACCCCTGATCTCCACCCGTTTTTTGCGGCAACATATCTCCCGAGGGAGAACAGGATGGGAATGCCGGGACTATTGGAGGTCCTCCCAAAGCTCGCAGAGTTCTGGGAGGAAAAGCAGGAAGAGGCGCTGGAGTCCGCAGGGCTCCTCGCACGCGCCATCGCTGCCGATCGCAAGGCGAGACCCGGCGGCCGGGTAAGAAAAGACACAGCTGACCGTATGCTCCAGGACCTTCTCCTCCAGTACGACAGCCTGAACGGTGGATTCGGTCCCGCGCCCAAGTTCCCGATGCCGCACCTCCACCTCTTCCTGCTCCGCTTCTGGAAGTGGACCGGGGGAGGGAAAGCGCTCGCCATGGCCGAAAAGACCCTCCTCTCCATGGCAAGGGGCGGCATATACGACCAACTCGGCGGGGGATTTCACCGGTACTCGACCGATGCACGGTGGCTGGTCCCGCACTTCGAGAAGATGCTCTATGACCAGGCCCTGGCTGCGATGGCCTTCACTGAGGCATGGCTCGCGACGGGAAACCAGGAGTTTTGGGAGGTTGCATCCGGCTGCCTGGACTATGCCTGCTCCCGGCTCTCCGCCCCAGGCGGGGGCTTTTTCTCGGCAGAGGACGCCGACAGCGATGGCGTGGAAGGGAAGTATTACCTCTGGACGCATGACGAGATCGCGTCCCTCCTGGACCCGGAAGACGCGCGGGTGGCTTTCCTGGTCTTCCCTGTCAGCCGGACAGGAAATTATCTTGACCCGCACACCGGCCGCTATGGGAGGGAGAACGTCCTCCACCGCACCCATTCCGAAAAAGAGGCGGCACGGGCCCTCTCTCTTTCGCCCGGAGAGGTCAGCGAGCGGATTGAGAGGGCGAGGGCCACCCTGCTCCGGGCCCGTGAGATGCGGACAAGGCCTTTTTGCGATGAGAAGGTCCTTGCCGACTGGAACGGGCTTGCGATTGCCGCGCTAGCCATGGCCGGGAGGGCATCTGGCAGGAGCAGATATATAGAAGCAGCAGAAAAGGCTGCAACCTTTGTCCTCTCGCGGATGCGCATGGATGACGGAGGCCTCTACCACCGGTTCAGGGATGGCTCTGCCGGGATTCCTGGTCTCTCGGCCGACTATGCGGCAATGGTCTGGGGCATCCTCGAACTGTTTGTCGCGACCAGGGATCCAGGGCACCTGGAATCGGCGCTTGTGCTTGAGGACTACCACGATGCCCATTTCTGGGACAAAAGATCGGGCGGATACTTCACTTCACCCGAGAGCGCGACAGACCTCTTTGCAAGGAGGAAGGAGTTCACCGACGGGGCGATTCCTTCCCCGAACTCCATCTCATTCTGCAACCTCGTGCGCATTGGGCTCATTACCCAAGAGGAGCGGTTTGGCCGGCGTGCCGATGCACTCTCCCGTCTTTACTCCTCCCTGGTTGAGAGGAGTCCTGCATCATGCGGCTTGTTCATGGCGGGGTTCACGCTCTCTGCCGGCCCTGCGACCCGCGTGGTGGTGACAGGAAAGGGCACAGATCCCGCCTTCCGGGGGATGAATGCGTTCCTTGACCGCCATTACCTCCCGTTCACGATTCCCGTTTCCCTTGAGCAAGGGATGAATGACGATCTCCTGTTTCGGCTCGCCCCTTCCATCGCTCCGCATCGCTTTGCGGGGGAAGCGGCAGTCGCCCATGTCTGCACCAGGGACTCATGCGCACCACNNCTCTGCGACTTGGATGAAGAAGTGTGGTGGGATCTCGGCAGCAGGCAGTAAAAGGGAGAGGTGAGTGATCAGAGGTTCTTCAGGGCCACCATGTCCATTACGCCTGTCAGTTTCCAGACGAGGGATCTCTCCTCCATGGCAATTGCCTCGGGCGGGTCCTGGGGCGAATGCCCGAGGGCCGCGAGGATGTTTTTGGAGAGGCGCCGTTCCTTTATCAGGTCGACGAACTCCTGGCGGATCAGCTTCTTCTCGATCGAATCGGTCACCTCCTCGAGGTACCCCTGCATGCTGACAAAGGTATAACTGGAGAGGTCGCGGGTGTACTTCTCAACCTCAACTGCGACGTAAGGGCTTTTCCTGAAGTACTCGAGCTTCTTTCCATACTTTGTGGAGAGGAAATAGAGGAACTTACCGTCAAATACGTAGAGAAAAGGTGCAATATAAGGGTATTTCTCCCCCTGG
>DUGV01000211.1:2611-5973 GCA_013331225.1 Methanolinea sp. | reverse complement strand
CGGCAGTTCATTTCCGAAACCTGCATCACCGATGTGCAGGTCAACCAGGGGGAAACCGATCGTACCGGATACAACTGTAATGAAGAGAGAGACAAGTATGACTAGCCACCTTAGCCTTTCTGTCCTCATGAAAAACCCTGTACTGTGATCTGGAGTAAGTTACAATATATAAATGTAGTGGTAAAAATTTGGTGAAAAGGACGTATTTTTTCAATCTGCCAATAATTACCGGCAAGGTTTGATGCGAAAAATATTTCAGTTGGTTGCTGGCAGCTGATCGCTGAAAGGCAGGTTGATTCCGGTATCAGAATGGCTATCTGCATTCCACTCGTACATAGTTCAGGCAGGATTGGAGAGGCTTTAGCCATGTGCCACATTCCAGAGTGTAAAATTACATGAACGGAACTTACCAGAGGGTGTTTGCCAGGGAGTATAATGGGTCCATCGCGACATTTACGGAGAGTGGAACCCACTCTCCCGTTGCAGTCCTCACGCCGGGAGGAGCGATCTGCACCACCCTCTTCTGTGCGGGAGCCGTCCTGGAGCGGCAGGGCCGGAAAGGGGAGTTCATGCATGCACGCCTCGCCGATTCGACCGCTGCATTCGAACTCCACATCGATCGCACCGACCAGGTCACGGCAGATATCCTTGAGTCGATGGAGATCCCGTGCTTTGCAACCGTCATTGGTGAGGCACGTATCACGGGGAAAGGGGGGGCGGGGAGGTGCACAGTCAGGGTCATCGAGATGCGGGAAGTTGACCGGTATGTAAGGGATGCATGGGTATTGCGCACCGCGGATCTTACCATGCAGCGCATTGAGGACCTCCGCACAGCACTTGACGAAGGGAGGAGGGATGCCCGGCTTGATGCCCTTGTCTTGCACTACCATCTTGACGCCTCGCGGCTGAGAGACCTGGCCCTCATGGTGAAAGAGGCGATTAAGGGAGTGAATGCCCCACACGCTTCCTCTCCGGAAGCAGGGGATCCCGTGGCACTCGTCCTTGAAATAATCAGGGAGCATGGCGGAAAGACTGGGATTTCCCTCGAGGAGGTAACCCGTAAGGCTGCAAAGCACGGGCTGGCCGCGTCCGAGGTCAAACAGGCCGTGGAATCGCTACTGCTCGAGGACGAATGCTACCAGCCCGCACGGGGCGTCCTGAAAGTGTTATGAGGCTTGAGTTCCTGAACGCAGGTCCTGCACTCCTTGTGGAGGGGGATGTGCGTGTCCTCGTCGCGGGAGACCTCCATCTTGGCATCGAGTCCGATCTCTCGCGGCATGGCCTCCACATCAGGAGCCGGAGCAGGGAGAGGAAGGAGCGGCTTATCGCCTGCATTGAAGCAGCCGACCCGGAACTCTTCGTCCTTCTTGGTGACGTGAAGCACAATGTTCCCCTCACAAGCAGGCAGGAGTACCGGGAACTCCCCGCTATCCTGGACGCATTCCGGTCGAAGGTTCCGCTCCGTCTGCTGCCGGGGAACCATGATCCGGGAATCGAGAAGTTCTTCCACGATGACGAGGTGCTCCCAAAGACCGGTGCAGTGATCGATGGGGTGGGATATATCCATGGGCATACCTGCCCCGATCCCTCCTTGCAGGGCCATCTCATCATTGCCGGTCACCACCATCCTATGGTGTCCATCCGCGACGAAGTGGGGTGTGCGCTCAGGGCACCGGGATACCTGCTGGCCCCGCTGGATGATGCATGCCTGCAGTTTGCCCGGGCTGCTGATACCCAGGGGGAAGAGACCCGGGTGCTCTTCATCCCCGCGTTGAACGAGCTTGCAGGGTACGACATCATGCGCACGGTAAGGGAACCCTTCAGCCCCCTCTCCCGCTGCATAAAGGCCGAACAGTCGGAGGTGTTCCTGGCAGACGGGACGTTCCTCGGGCCGCTTTCGTCCCTGGAGGACCATGGAGATACTCCGGACGCTTGACCGGAGGGTGCAGGAGTGCATCCGGTCCCGGGGCTTTTCCCGCCTTTCCGAGATCCAGGAGAATGCCATTCCCCTGGTCAGGGAGGGCCGCCACCTTCTCCTGATTGCCCCCACCGGCACGGGCAAGACTGAAAGCGCCATGATCCCGGTCTTCGATGCGATGATGTCCCATACCGGGAGCGGGTTCTGCACGCTCTATATCACCCCCCTGCGGTCGCTGAACCGGGACATGTTGCAGCGCCTGGAATGGTGGTGCAGGGAACTTGGGCTCTCGGTTGGGGTCAGGCATGGTGACACGCCGCAATCAGAGCGCAGGAAACAGGCGCTCCACCCCCCCGATCTCCTGATCACTACCCCTGAGACCCTCCAAGCGCTCTTCATGGGCAAGGTGCTGCGAAAACATCTTTCCGATGTACGGTACGTGGTGGTCGACGAGATCCATGAGCTTGCGGGGAGCAAGCGGGGTGCCCAGCTCGCGGTGGCACTCGAGCGGCTGAAGGAGTATGCAGGGGAGTTCCAGCGGATAGGGCTCTCGGCCACGGTGGGAAACCCGGAGGACGTGGGCCGGTTCCTCTGTGGGGCACGTGATTTTTCCATCGTCTCTGTCCCGGTCGCAAAGCACCTCGAGATATCCGTCGATTTTGCCGGGGACTCTTTCGAGAAGCAGGCCGCATGGGTCTCCCGGGCCATCGGACGGCACGAGTCCACACTGGTATTCGTGAATACCCGTGTAACCGCCGAGGCACTCGGCCATCACCTCTATCATCGCGGCGACGTTGAGGTGCACCACGGATCGCTCTCGAAGGAGGTGCGGATTGAGGCAGAGGAGCGGTTCAGGTCCGGTGCGGTGCGTGCCCTGATCTCCACATCATCGATGGAGCTTGGGATCGATATCGGCCGGATAGAGCATGTGATCCAGTTTGGGTCTCCGCGGGAGGTCGCACGACTCGTGCAGCGTGTGGGACGCGCCGGTCACCAGATGGACGCGGTCTCCCGGGGAACAGTGCTTGCGACCGGTTTTGATGACCTGCTCGAGTCCCTCGTCATCGCCAGAAGGGCGAAATCAGCCCAGGTTGAAGACGTGAGCCTTCACCTCAATGCCGCGGATGTCCTTGCAAACCAGGTAGCAGCGCTGGCGGTTGAGTACCGGGAGATCTCCCGCCAGAAGATCAGGGACATCGTGGAGAGGAGCTACCCGTTTGCCATGGCCGGAAACCTCGTTGACGAGGTCTGCACCCAGATGGCCGAGCACGGCCTCATTCGCATCGAGGGTGACATGGTAAGGTCCGGGGCAAGATCGCGGCGGTACCTCTCGTCGAACCTCTCGATGATCCACGACGAACGAAAGGTTGTCGTCTTTGACATGGTCTCAAGGAAGACCGTCGGGACGCTCGACGAGTCGTTCGTCGTCGGGTTCCTGCACACC
>DUGV01000211.1:0-2606 GCA_013331225.1 Methanolinea sp. | reverse complement strand
CCCTCGTGGGAGGGGGAGCAGATCCCTGTCCCGTTCTCTGTCGCCCGTGAAGTGGGGGCGCTCAGGAGGTCAAGGGACTTTTCTCCCTACCATGCCAGAGAAGAACCGCTCGGGTTTGCACATAGGTTCCTCGTGGAGATGGACAGGAACAGATCAAGGGTCCCCGATGACACCCTGATCACCCTCGAGAACGCCCCCGAGGGGGTCGTCTGCAACGTCTGTGCCGGACACAAGGCAAACGAGGCCCTTGCCCGCGTCCTCTCCATCCTCCTCTCGGCAAGGTACGGGACCACCGTGGGGATCGAGATCGATGCCTATCGGATCTACCTTCGCCTCCCTTCGGCGGTGAAGGCGGCAGACGTACGGGAGATACTACTCTCTCTCGACCCGATTCACCTCGAGGGCATCCTGAAGCTTGCCATGAAACGGACGGCACTCTTCAAGTGGAAGATGGTACAGATCGCAAAGAAGTTCGGGGCGATCGACCCGGATGCAGATTACGAGCGAATCAGCACCCACCGGCTCGTCGAGATCTTTGATGGAACGGTGGTGCAGAAGGAGGCCTACCGCGAGCTTTTCTCGGTGTACATGGATGTCCCGGCCGCGGCACAGATCGTCTCGCTGATCAGGGATGGGTCCATAGATGTGGCAGTCTCGCCATTGAGCATTCTCGGGGCAGAAGGGCTGTTCGCATCCAGGGACCAGATCTCCCCGCCCACCGCGGACCAGGCGGTGATCGGAACCCTCAAGCGCAGACTGGAGCAGCAGGAGGTGGTCCTTGCCTGCATGCACTGCAGGAAGTGGAAGAGCAGGACGACGGTCGCGAGAGTCCCAGATCCCCTTCGCTGCCCGCTCTGCGGTGCAGGGCTTGTTGCGGTATTAAAGCCATGGGAGGAGCCGCTTGTTGCCCTGGCAAAGAAGAAAAAGACGCAGAACGAGGAGGAGCGGGCGACTGAACAACGGCTCCTCCGGAATGCAAACATCGTGCTCTCGGGGGGAAAAAAGGCGGTGACCGCGCTTGCCGCAAGGGGAGTCGGCCCCGAGAATGCCTCGCGAATCCTCTCCACCCTCGCGGAGGGGGATGGGTTTTACCGTGAGATCATCAAGGCGGAACGAAACTACATCCGCACCAGGCGGTTCTGGTGATCAGAGGATCCCGCCGATCTTCTGCTCGAGGAAGTCGAGGCCCCGCCTGATCTCATCGAGGGTCTTTCCCCCGGTCAGGATTATTTTTCCGGACGAGAAGAGGAGTGCCACGATCTTCGGGTCCTTGATCCGGTATACGAGCCCCGGGAACTGCTCGGGTTCGTACTCGATATTCTCGAGGTTCAGGGTGATAACGACCTTGTTTAAGTTGATATTCTTGCCGATATCGTAGGAGCAGACGATATTCGTGACGCCCACCCGCGGCTCCGGGTACGTATCCACCCCCGCCTCTTTCATTGCCGCGATTATCATGGAGAGCCCTTTGTCAAGCGAGTCCTGGTCGCGGATACCGGTGAGCACCACCTTGCCTGAAGAGAAGATGAGAGACGCGATCTTTGGGTTTTCCATCCGGAATACCGCGCCTGGGAACCGTTTCTGGTTAAGCTCGCAGTGTTCGATCTTCTTCGATACGTCTGCGAGGTCGATCGCATCGGCAATGGCTCCGGAGGCCACGATATTCTCGATCTTTAAGGATTCGTACCTCGAACCGACCATTGCTAATAACATCCCCTTTCCCGCAGCATAATACTAATCGGATACCTTTATGTCACAACTTGGGGACTTTTTCCCGGAAAAAATGGACAGATTCAAATCCGGGAATTGAGAAATAATATAGGTTTTTATGGAGGGAACAACCGAATCACAGGGGTGTTACGAGGATCTCTGCAGGAACTTTGAGATCCACGTCCCAAAATATTTCAATTTTGGCTTTGACGTCATCGATTCATGGGCCGAGAAGGACCGGAACAAGCTGGCAATGATCTGGGTCAACCAGGAGAAGGAGGAGAAGAAGTTCTCGTTCCGCGACATGAAGAACCACTCCAACCAGGCGGCAAACATCCTGATCAAATACGGCATCCAGAAGGGAGACCGGGTGCTCCTTGTCCTGCCGAGGGTCCCCCAGTGGTGGGTATTCGTGATCGCACTGATCAAGCTCGGGGCGGTGGTCTGCCCCTGCCCGACCATGCTCACCCCAAAGGACATCAGGTACCGCCTGAACGCGGGGAAGTTCAAGATGGTCATCACAAGCCTCGAGCATGCAGGGAAAGTCGACGAAATCGCCGAGGAGTGTCCCTCCCTCTCCTGCCGGTTCCTCTTGGATGGCGAGCGTCCCGGGTGGATCAGCTACCCCCACGAGCTCTTCTTCCCTGCGCCGGTCTCGCACCACTCGGTGAGCATGCCGGTCGACAAGAAGACCCTCGCAACCGACCCGATGCTCATCTACTTCACCTCAGGGACAACAGGTGAGCCGAAGATGGTCCTCCATAACCACGCCTACCCCCTTGGCCACCTTGTCACTGCGGGGCTATGGCAGGACCTTACCCAAAACGATCTCCACTTCACCTACTCGGACACCGGCTGGGCGAAATGCGCCTGGGGCAAGATCTTCGGGCAGTGGA
>DUGV01000215.1 GCA_013331225.1 Methanolinea sp. | reverse complement strand
AGACCTTCGGGTAGTTCCAGCTCCCGATAAAGACTGATGGGGGCGTGCTTCCCTCCATCGTCCTGTCAAGAATGCGGGATGAGCCAAGCCTCGACGAAGTGATGGCCTTGAGGTACGCGCCTTTCCCGATGGCCATGTCAGATGAGTATTCCAGGTATATCCAGATAAAGTTGCACGGTGCAGGGAGAAAGTGATGCCACTATACGCCCATCAGGGTGAGAAGTATGCAGATGCAGACCGGGATGGTGAGGTTGTCGTCCACGGGAGAGACCAGTTCCACCGCACCGGCGGCGACCGAGGCTGCGATTGCAGGGAGGGGCGGGAGGAAAAATACGAGCACCAGGATGTTGACGAGCACCCCTCCTGCCGAGCCCTCCACAGATTTCCCGTTCGTGATCCGGTGCCTCCCCCACCGCAGTCCCACGAGCGTGGCTGCGCCGTCAAGGACCGCGAGCGAGAGTATTGCAGGGACCGAAATTTCCGCATCGAAGAAGAGTACGCAGAAGAGGGCGCTTGCGGCGAAGTAGAAAGCCCCTTTCCCGGGGTATTCGCCGTCGCGCTCAAGGTTGCGGATGAGAAGGGAAACGAGCGGGATACGATATCCCCGCAACACCCCTTCGGCGAGGATGAACCCGATAAATATTGAGGCCGCGAGAAGGAGGACTATCAGGTCTTTTGGGAGGAGATATGCAAGTGCGGCAATTCCCACTCCGAAGAACATGTGGACAATCTTCCGGGACGGCTCGTGCATGCCCAGAGTATGGGTATCCCGGACCATTAACTGGTCGGATTGCGATCCTTCATCCCGGGTGGAGAGGTTGATGAGCAAAAGGGGCTCAATACTACATGCAATGACAGGGGCAGGCGACCTTCGGTTCAGGGGAGCCGGAGATGTCATCACCGAATCCCTTTCGGTATATGGAATCCAGGTTATACGCAGCACCGGCGAGTTCTGGACCGCGAGGCAGCGGCAGGGTTCATCCCTCCACGAGGTCTCCTACCGCGGCTGCTTCAAGCCGCAGCTGCCCGCCTACTTCATCAACCTCCTGACGAAACCAGGTGACCTGGTATACGACCCCTTCAGCGGGAGGGGGACCACCGTCATCGAGGCCGGGTTGCTGGGGAGGGCTGTTGCGGCAAACGACGCCAATCCACTCTCGCGCCTCCTCACCCGCCCCCGTTTCTTTCTGCCTGATACTGCCGATGTGAAGTCAAGGCTCGAGGCGATACCCATTGATACCGGTGCGGGGGCCGAGATGGACCTCTCCATGTTCTTTCACCCCGGGACAGAGGCGGAGATCTCCTCTCTTCGCAACTACCTGCTCGAGAGAGAGAGGGACGGGGACATCGACCATGTCGACGATTGGATACGCATGGTCGCCACCAACAGGCTGACAGGCCATTCAAGCGGCTTCTTCTCAGTCTACACGCTCCCGCCGAACCAGGCAGTTTCACCCATGCGGCAGATACGGATCAACCAGAAGAGGGACCAGGTACCGCCATACCGGGACACAAGAGCTCTGATCCTGAAAAAGACCCTTTCCCTCCTGAAGGACGTGAGCGAAATCCAGAAGGAACGCCTGCGGAAATCGGGGGAGAATGCCCTCTTCCTTTCGGGCGACTCGCGGCGGACTCCGGGGATCGGTGACGGCACCGTCCAGCTTACCATCACCTCTCCTCCGTTCCTTGACGTGGTCCAGTACTCGTCCGACAACTGGCTCCGTTGCTGGTTCAATGGGATAGACCCCGGAACTGTGGAAAAAAACCTCACCGTCACCCGCTCACTCCCCGACTGGAGGAAAGTAATGCAGCAGACGCTGTACGAACTCTTCCGCGTCACGAGGAGCGGGGGCCATATTGCCTTCGAGGTCGGTGAAGTAAAGGGGGGGACTGTCAGACTCGACGAGACGGTGGTGCCGCTCGGTGTCCGCGCCGGGTTCTCGTGCGAAGGGATACTCGTGAACCTGCAGGACTTCACCAAGACATCCCACATTTGGGGCATCGGGAATAACGCCCATGGGACCAACACCAACAGGATAGTGGTCTTCAAAAAAGAGGGGTGAGATGGTTCACTCCAGTTTTACCAGGTAATCGTAGGCCTCGAGCGCCGCCTTTGCCCCCTCTCCGGCGGCAGTGATGATCTGCTTGGTCCTGATATTCGTCACGTCACCGGCCGCAAAGACTCCGGGAACGCTCGTGTGGCAGTTGATGTCGATCTCGATCTCCTTCTGGCCGTTGAGACGCAGGAATCCTTCGAGGAAATCGGTGTTCGGTATCCATCCCACCTCCGCAAAGACCCCGTCGAGGGAAATTGTGGTCTCCTTGCCGGACTCGCGGTCCTTTAGCGTGATGCCGTTGAGCATGGCGTTCCCGTGCAGCGCTGCGACCGTGTGGTGAAGGTAAGTGCGGATGTTTCCCTGCTGCTCGTACTGCTTCACGTAGGCCTCGTCTGCCTTTATCGTGCTCCTGACGACAAGGTGGACCTCGCGTGCAATCTTGCTCATCTCGATCGCGGTCTGGAGGGCCGAGTTCCCGCCGCCGACCACGGCGACCACCTTGTCCCGGAAGAGCGGGCCGTCGCAGGTTGAGCAGACGGAAAGGCCGCGGCCCAGGTATCTCTCCTCCCCTTCCACCCCGAGTTTCCTGGGACGCTTCCCCTGTNNGGGCAAGGATGACCGTCTTGGTGGAATAGGTGCCTCCCGTTGCGGTATCAACCACGAAGAGGTCCCCTTCCCTCCTGATCGCCTGGATCCGGTCAAGTTCGAGGTGTATGTGCTCTCCCCTGACCTGCTCCTCGAACTTGTGCATCAGGTCTTCCCCTGTGACCATGCGATACCCCATGTAATTCTCGATCGCCCAGCTCTCAAGGGCCTGTCCCCCGATGTTCTCAGAGATGATGACTGTCTTTACCATCTTCCTCGAGCAGTAGACACCTGCCGTGAGCCCTGCGGGCCCCGCACCGACAATGAGTACGTCGTAGATGTCTCCTTCCCTTGCGGTCCCGAAGAGCTCGTTCAACCGCTGGGCATCAAATCCCACGATGACCTCATCGTCGACGGTCGTGACCGGGACTCCGTACTGTCCGGAGAGCTCCACCATCTTCCCGGCCTGCTCCCGGTCGGTCCCTACGTCGATTGCCATGTAATCGACGCCGTGCTTTTCCAGGAAAGCCTTCAGCATGCGGCAGTAGGGGCAGTTCTGGGTATAGTAGACGGTGACCCTGGGCATGATGGGGGGTTTGCCGGGGATGAGTAATAAACGTGGTGGAGCGGGGTGTGTAGCTGATTCCTGTCACCTGAATGAGATGCCCTGACAGAATACCCGGTGAGAAGAGGAGTCGTCCCATCCCTCATTCGCCCGGGGGATTTTGGAAAATGGGTTTGTAGGAAAATCAGTACTGGGGGTTGATCGGCTGGAATGGCATATCCTTGTCAAACACCCTGTAGGTAACCCCGTTGACCATAGTCACGTATACGATTACCCGGTCGGTCCTGGTCGTGCCGGTGAGCACGATCTCTGATCCCATCTGCGGGCTTTGCACAGTCTGCTGGTCGACCGTTCCATCTGACCTGATCACTTCCGCTGTCATGGATTGCGTGAATGCCAGCCCCTGGCCTCCTTCATACGTTACCGTGATGGTGGGATCGGTGGCGATGGTGTTCTTTACCACCTGCACTGTCACCGAGTATGTGGGGGGCATGATGTCGGTAGGCTCGGGGACGAGGGACAACGTGGGCGTACGAGGGGGCATAGTCGTCGGTGCAGGTGAGGCTGTCGTGATGGGGGAACCGGGGGCATTCCCAAGGCAGCCTGCTGCAAGAACAAGGACACATGCAAGGATTAAAAGAGAGATGCGCAAGATCATCATGGGAATATCTCTGCTCCAGGTTCTATATCAATACACAAGAAGCCTATGCCCGCAGGCATGGGACCTCCTCTCTCCTCCGCAAAAGACAGAACGCAAGAGAAAATGAATGGGGTTATTCAACCGTCCTGAACACTTTTCGGACTGCCATGCAGATCGGGCACTTTTCCGGGGCCGTCCCAAGGAAGACATTGCCGCAGACAGGGCAGATGTACACCGTGCGGTTGGACATATCCTGGCCGTGGTTCAGGTTATTGAGCGCCTCCTTGTAGAGCGTTGCATGGACCTCCTCAGCCTTCATCGCGTAGGTGAAGACAAGCCCGATGTCGCTTTTTTTCTCGGACTCAGCCTCCTTCAGGAACGCGGGGTACATCTCCTTGAACTCGTG
>DUGV01000194.1:2047-3921 GCA_013331225.1 Methanolinea sp. | reverse complement strand
CGAAGTCAGGAATGCATATGCCGGAGAGCCGGCGGAGATTACCGCGGTCGTGAGGAGCACGGGAACGGCACCAGGAGGCCCGGTCTCGATCACACTCATGGTGGACGGGGTTTCGGCCGGAAGCCGGGACGTCACGTTGCCCCCCAGCGGTTGGGTTGAGGTGGCGCTCCCGTGGACCGCGGCAGAAGGGACCCATGCCATAGCAGTGGAAGCGGGTGCTGCAGGAGCATCTTCCGGCCGGGCCGAGAAGACCGTGAAGGTNNGAAGGTGGGGACCCCTGTTGATCTCGCCGTCACGATTGGCCAGCCTGCCCGGCAGGATGCCGCATCAGCCCCCCAGGCAACCACCCCCTTCCCGATTGCAGCACTCGCAGGGGCGCCGGTGCTGGGATGGTGGCTGTACACGGGGCGGTCGCGGAACGTTGCCCTCCTCCTGACCGCGGGAATGGTTCTTGCGGTCTTCGCGGTCCCCGTGGTTCAGGCATCAGCAAGCTCCCAGGTCATTGCCTACACCCTCCCTGTCGAGGTCAGGAACCTGGGCGGGAGTGATGCCCCGGCATTCGAGGTGACGGTCCTCCTTGACGGGGAGCGGGTCACCCAGATCTCAGTGGCGGGCCTTCCTGCCGGGGGCGTCGTCCGCGAGCAGGTCACCCTTCACACCACTCCGGGTCCGCACACGGTCTCGGTGATTGCGGATGAGAAGGGTGTGATCCCCGAGCGGGAGAAGGGAAACAACCGGGCAGACGCGAGGTATGACTTCCCGTAGCGTGCTTCCCGGGCCATTGATCGCGGCATTCCTCATCGTATGCGCCGCACCGGTCGTGGCGAGTTACGCAGGCGACCTGCCTCTCCAGCTGGTCTTCTCGGATTCCCTGCAAGGGACCACCTCGTTCACCCTTGGCGACGGCGGCTACAGCGGGACCCTCAGCCCCGGTGCCGGGTATGTGGCCTCCTTCGCAAGGGAACTGCCGCCGGGGGCAGAGGTCCGGTTCGAACGCCTCTACATATACTGGACATGGAGCAGGATCGACCAGGCCGCGTCCTACCCGACAATGGAGGCAAGGCACGGGGGCCCCGGTGGGCCAGTCCTCGGGCGGGCGGCCCGGTATGCCGACAGCAAAGGGTTTGCGAGCAAGAACGACTACTTCTCGGGGATGGACAGCTACCTCCTCCCCGGTCAGGCTGGCGACCGGGTCACCGTGCTGGTCAACAACACCGCAGAGGACGGGAGCACGTTCATCGTCCAGGGGACCGCTCTCCTCACCGTGTACGAAGACCCCGGGGCTCCGGAATCTGCCATCTGGATAGCCGAAGGGGCAGACCTCCTCTACCGGAGTTACGGCATCCCGCCCGAGATTGCCACTACCCGCGTGGAGTTCCCGGGGAGGATCGACCTGCCCCAGGTGAAGTCGGCACGGCTCCTTCTCGTCGCACCTTCCGCGGGGTTTGCCCGGGAAGAGATCCCGGAGATGAACCAGATCCTCCTGAATACTCCCGGAAGCGGCAGTCTCCCGCCGCTCGTTGAGCCGGTCCTGCGGGTCCTCTTCCCCCATTACCAGGGAAAGACCTGGACCGATGTATTCACCGCAGACGAGACCCGACAGATTGGGATCGCCTCCCGCGAGATCCGGCCTTTCCTTCGCTATTCCGACAATTTCATCGAGGTCAGGGACAACGGCGACTACTTCCAGGTCTGCAACGCGGTGCTCAGGGTCGAGTACCTGGAGTTGGCATGACCAGCCCTATTCTCGAGACCCGGGCACTCTCCCGCCACTATCCAGGAGGAGTCAGGGCCCTCGAGGGAGTTGACCTTCGGATTGAGAAGGGGGAGTTCGTGGCCATCATCGGGAGGAGCGGGAGCGGGAAGAGCACCCT
>DUGV01000194.1:1813-2004 GCA_013331225.1 Methanolinea sp. | reverse complement strand
TCGTCTTCCAGCAGTTCAACCTCATCCCGTCACTCACAGCCCGGGAGAACGTGGAATATCCGCTTCTCTTCAACTACAGGCCGCCGGCCGAGCGGCAGGAGAAGGCAGGGATACTCCTCTCGATGGTAGGGCTCGACGGGCGGGTTTCCCACTACCCTGGGCAGCTCTCCGGGGGCGAACAGCAGCGGGTG
>DUGV01000194.1:248-1770 GCA_013331225.1 Methanolinea sp. | reverse complement strand
CGACGAGCCGACCGGAAACCTCGACTCTGCCACTAGCGATGGGATATTCTCGCTTTTGCAGCGGCTGAACCGCGAACGGGGAGTGACGCTCGTTGTCGTCACGCACGAGCGGGAGCTTGCGTCCTATTCCGACCGCACGGTAGAGATGCGTGACGGGAAGGTGGTCGCATGAACTCCCGGCTGGTCGAATTCTTCCAGTTTGCCGTCCGCCAGCTCTTCCGGCGGAAGATTCGCGTCATCCTCACTGTTGCCGGCATTGCGATTGGAGTTGCTGCGCTTGTGGGGACTGTTGCCCTCGGCGAGGGTATCCGCACCCAGGCGGTGGACGCCATACGCACACAGTCCGACCTCACGCTGATCGAGGCGCTGCCGGGAGTGGAGGGAAACGTCCTCCAGCTTGTCACTCCCACGAGGGCGGCTGCCGCAGGCAGTCTGTCAGGTGTGGCGGCATCAGCCCCTGTGGTGAGGGGGACGTTTGCCACCAGGGGCCAGACGTATGTCCAGGTGGTGGGGATCCCGGCTGATGGGCTCGATGGCGTACTGCACCCGACGTATCTCCGGGGATCCGGCTTCGCTGCCGGATCAAACGAGGTGGTGTTCGGGGCCGCTCTTGGCGAGAAGCTCCAGCGTTACGAGGGTGTCCGCATCGGCGATCCCTTTGTCCTCATCAGGCGCTCCTATGATGCCCAGGGAAGGCCGGTCGACGAGGAGACCACGGTCGTCCCCGCCGGAGTCATGGAGGAGCGGGGAGACGCGTACGACCAGGTGCTCCTGATGGACCTTGACCTCGCGGTCCGGCTCGGGGAGGGTGACGGAGGGTATAGCGGCATCCTCATCAGGGCGGAGGGGCCGGATCGGGTCTTTTCCGTCGCAGAAGGGGTAAGGTCTCTCGGTCTCTCCCCGCGGGGCTCGTTCGAGCAGATCGAGGCGGTGAACCGCATGATGGACATGGTGGTCATATTCCTCGGCATCTTCGCAGGCCTCTCGCTCCTTGTCGGGGGCCTCATGATCGCAAGCACTATGATCACCTCGGTCTACGAGCGGACCCGGGAGATTGGGATCGCCATGGCTGTCGGGGCTTCGGAGGGGGACGTGATGGAGATGATCCTTGCCGAGTGCGCGGTGCTGGGAGTCATCGGCGGGGTGTGTGGCGACCTGCTCGGGGTGTCCTTTGCCGCGGTCCTGAACATGCTTGGGGGGCNNGGTCTCCTTGACACCGAGATTGCGCTCGTGACATGGCCGCTGCTCGCAGCCGGCCTCCTGCTCGCCGTGGGCCTTTCGCTCCTGGCGGGGCTCTACCCTGCCTGGAAGGCATCGCGGCTCAACCCTGTGGAGGCAATAAGGTCAGGGAGATAGAATCATGCAGAAGAAACACAGCATCCTGTTCATCACGCTTGCCCTCGTCGTGGCCGTATCGTGGATCATGCCTGCCGGCGCCGATCCCTACCTCGGCGGGATACCCCTCGAGACCGTCAGGGATGGCCAGGTCTCGGGCGGACTCTTCGTGGACGCAGGGTTCCCG
>DUGV01000194.1:0-174 GCA_013331225.1 Methanolinea sp. | reverse complement strand
GGGCACATGCAGAACAACTACCAGGCACAGGCGGAGGTCTCATTCAACGGGGGGAGGGGATCCTCCACTCTTGCCACCGAGATCCTGAATGTCCCGTACACGTTCCCGGGCGAGGGAGGAACCGGGCCGGTCAGGTTGAATGACCATACCAACCGCGTCACGAGCGACTACCTG
>DUGV01000048.1:7459-8132 GCA_013331225.1 Methanolinea sp. | reverse complement strand
GTTTGGTTCTCCATCACAGAGGGTAACAATATAGGTGTTGTTGCTATTTAACCTTTTTTGATGTCGGTTTTTCACCGGCGATAAAGGCCTGCAACCACCCGCCCTGCCGGGCGGATACACCCCGGAACAGCACAATCCGCATCCCCGCTGCCCGCAAAGGCATGGAGACGATTTTCCTGTTTCCGGTCTCAATCCTCAGAACCGGAACATGCACCCGTTGTCCGGTTCTTCACTGTGATATTGAGGGAATACATGTTGAACACAGTTGTATATGAAGGTTTTCCATGATGGGCGATACTCCCCCGGCCATTGCATATCTCCTGGTATGAAAAAAATTGCAATTTAAGTCCAAAAATTTAAAAAAGGAGTTCTCAACCCTTTAAATCGCCATCGAGACAGATAATAACGAATTGCCATTCGTATTTCTCTGATTACGCCTCTAATATCCATTTTAATTCTCTATTGCAGCAGGAACATCTTCTGCGCGCCAGACCTGGACGAAGACCTGGCCGAAGAACTCGTCCTGCCAGAGCGCAAGCTTCCCCTCGAACATGAGGTAGAGGAGAGGGATATACACATCGATGATACGCTTTCCCATCATCTCCGCAAGTTCCTCCAGCGTCATGATGCCGTGCTTCTCGATGCTCTCCTCGCACTGGCAGAGCACCGCCAT
>DUGV01000048.1:6749-7374 GCA_013331225.1 Methanolinea sp. | reverse complement strand
CGATGGGGCCAAGCGCGTTCCCCTCCTGGTCAAATTCTGCATCGGGTCCGAACTCCTCCTCGCCGACATCTTCTTCCCCGCAATACTCGTCATCTTCAACGACTTCTGCCTGCTCAAGGATCTCGGACTTCATGCGGAGCAGGAGCGCCGCGTAGAAGAGCGTTCTTCCCGAAATCCTCAAATCAAGTTCCTTCCTCCTCTCAAGCTCGGAGAGGAACCGGTCCGTCACCTCGACTATATCGATATTCCAGGGATCAATCTCCCCGCGCTCCGCCATCTGCACCAGGATCTCTACGGGTTCTTCAGGCATGCGACTTGATCCCGGTCACAAACGAGCTCTTGTCCGGGAGGAGCGTGACTCCGAGGATGCGGTCCGCGCCCTCGATCATGGGTTTTCGGAGGGATACCAGGATGAACTGGGACGTGCCGGACAGTTCCTTGATCATGGTCGCAATCCGTTCCACGTTCGACCCGTCAAGGGACATATCCACCTCGTCGAACGCATAGAACGGAGCCGGGATGTGCTGCTGGATCGAGAAGATGAAGGCAAGCGTGGTCAGAGACTTTTCACCTCCGGAGAGGGCAGAGAGGAGGTGAACCGGCTTGTCCCGCGGCTGGACGGCAA
>DUGV01000048.1:0-6713 GCA_013331225.1 Methanolinea sp. | reverse complement strand
GCGGTCATGAACGCCTCGTACTTCATCTTCTCGAACTTTTCGATACGTTCGAGCAGTGTTGCCCGCTCCCGGGAGAGCACCTCTTTCTTCTCCCCGCGTTCGGCGATCCTCCCCTCCACGCGTTCATATTCCTCGATGGCAAGCATGTTCACTGCTCCAAGCCTCTTGATCTGCTGGGCGGCCTCGGCCATCCCGTCTTCGATCTCCTGGAGCGAGAGATCGGTCTCGGTTTCACCGGCCTCCATCCTCAGCGCCTCTATCTCCGCCGAAAGGGCGGTGAAACGTTCGGTGAGGGCCGAAACCTGGATCCTATGACGCTCAGCAGCGGCATCGAACTCCAGGATCTTCTGGCCCGACTCCCTTATAGTGTCTGATACCTGGGTGTGCCTGTTCCGAAGTTCAAGGAGTTCTGAAGAGAACTGCTTCTGCCGTTCCTCGATCTCGCCGATCCGGGCCCGGCTTGTCTCTATTTGCGAGTTCGACTGCGCCACCTCCCGGTCGATCTCCTCGTTCTTGGCCTGGATCCTCTCCACTTCGGCCTTCAGTTCGTCAAGACGGGTCGAAAAGTGCTGCCTCTCCCGCTGGAGGTCATTGATGTCGGCCTCCTTGTTCCGCAGGCGGCGCTCGATGTCCTCGCACTCCCTCTTCTTCTTCTCGAGCTGCTCCGACAATACCGGGATGGAGGTATCCTCGAGCTTCTTCTTGGTCAACTCGATCTTCTTCTGGGCCTGGCCGATGGCATCGGTGATCGAGTCAAGAGCCGCCTCCAGTGCCGCAAGCTCCGCTGTGCCGGAGCGCACCTCCTCCGCGAGCGCCAAAAGGACCTCGTTTATCTGCGTTTTCTCCCTTTGTGTCACCTCTTCCTGGCGGGAGAACTCTTCGCTTATCACCGCGAGCCGCGAGATCGCTGCATCGAGCTCCGATCTCCTCGCCCTCTTTGCATCGATCTCCTCGCCGCCCCTCTTGACAGCCCGTTCAATATCGGCAATCTCTGCTGCCAGTCCTTCCATCTGGGACCTGGCACGGGATATCTCGTCCTCCACTGCCGCACCGAAACCGCGGATCGGTTTCTTGAACGAACCGCCGGTCATTGCCCCGCTCTTTTCGAGAAGCTCTCCGTCAGGAGTGACCATACGGTACTTCCCGAGCAGCCTCCGCCCGCGGGAGATCGACTCCACGACGACAGTCCCCCCGAACACCACCCGGAATGCATCCGCGTACTGCGGCTGGAACTCAAGCATCTGCACCGCATACCCGATCACCCCCTCGTCCCTGACAGGGGGAAGATCAGGTGGCTTGAGACGGGAGAGAGGGAGGAACGTCACCCTCCCCATCTTCTGCTCCTTCAGGTACTCGATGGCCCGTGCGGCAACGCCATCGTCTTTTGCCACCACGTAGTGCAGCCTCTGCCCTGCCGCAACGTTGAGGGCAGTCGCATATTCGGGCGGAGCTTTTCCAAGCTGCGCGATGGTCCCTAATACCCCGTCCATCCCGATCACCGCGTCGAGCACGCGGCTTCCCGCCTCACCGCGGGCCTGCTGCTGTGCCTCCAGCCGAACTACATCCTGTTCGTGGGACCGATACTCCTCCCTGACCCTCTCGAGGGTGGTACGGCGGGCAAACACGCTGCTCTCCAGTTCCGAGAGGGCACGGTCAAGTTCCGCCTTCTCATTGGTGAGGGCTTCCATCTCGCGTTCGTTCTCGGAAAGCCGCTGCTCCTTCCCTGCTCCCTCGGCTTCAAGCGCCTTCAGCCGCTCCTCCATCCTCTCCCTCTCCGATGTGCGCATCCGGCTCTTCTCGATGAGCATGTCCTTCTGGTGGAGAAGCGAGGAGCGTTCGTTCTTCTTCTCCTCGATGCTCTGCATCAGGGCGAAGAGCTCGTCCCTGGCCCCCTCCGCATCCCTGCTCTGCGACTGGATCTGCTGCTCAATCTTTTCTTTCTGCGCAGCAGCCGTCGCTGCCTCCATGGCAAGGTTCGTGCGATCGATGTTCATCTCCCGGATTGCCTGAGTGCATTCGGAGACCCGTGTCTCGGCCCGTTTCTGGTCTATATAGGTCCTGTTGATCCCCTCAAGCCCGGCCTCCTTCTCCTTCTTCAACCTGGAAATGGTCTGCTCCGCGAGCTTGATCGTCCCCTTGGCCTCCTCGAGCTCCGCGATCAGGCGCAGATATTCTGCCCCGCTCTTCTGGTTGATCTGGGAATCGATATCTGCAAGGTCCTTCTTTAGGTATTCGCGCTCGTTCTCCTCGATGCTACGGTCGGAGACGACCCGATCGAGCTGCAGCCGTTCATCCTCGATCACCCTGGAGAGTGCGGCAAGGTCCTTCTCCCTCGCGTGCAGGGTTGCAGCTGCCCTGAGCCCCTCCAGGTGCTGGAGCCGCTCCTGCCAGTGCCGGAATTTCAATGCCTGTTCCCGTTCTGCCGCAAGCTCCTCAAGGCGCTGCGAGAGCTCCCGAAGCAGGAGCTCCTCGCGTTCTATCCGTTCCCTCACCACCTCGAGCTCGATAAGCGCCTGGCCCTTTTTCTGGTCGAATTCTGCCACTCCTGCAATCTCATCAATGATCTTGCGGCGCTCGAAGTCACTCATCTCGATGATCCGGGTGATATCGCCCTGCATCACCACGTTGTACCCGTGCGGCTTGATGCCGTGCTTTGCGAGGAAATCTGTCACCTCGACCTGCTTGGAGAGCCGGTTATTGAGGTAAATATAACTGTAATACCCGCTTGACGTGCGCTTTATACGCCGGCGTATTCTGGTCCCGTCCGAGAACGCGAGTGTGACCTCCGCGGTATGGCGGCCCGAGTTCAGGTTTATCAGGTCTGTCAGCTTCTCGGCACGGAGAGTCCGCGACCCCGAAAGGGCAAGGACAAAAAGGATACTGTCGATGATGTTGCTCTTTCCTGATCCATTTGGCCCTGATATGACAGAAAAACCCTCGTAAAACGGGATCTTGGTCTTTTTTGTGAAAGATTTGAAATTATCAATCTCAAGCTCGGTGATATGCAAAGACCAAGGCCCCGTTATTTCTTGTGCGCAGAATCCGTCTCCTCATCTTCGGCCACGATGAGGTCGTTCTTTTTTCCAGGGCCCGCGGCACTCTGCTTCTTTTTGGAGAAACCGGCAGATGCAATGATGTAATCACTGTTCTTCCGCTTCTCGGGCGCAAGAGTCCCGTTCGGCTGCATAATCATGTCCATCTTCTCGGGAGCCGTCTCTACCGGTGCCTGCGCCGGCCGCTGCATCGCAGGTGCAGAGACGGATTTCTTCTGGAGGATTATGGGGCTGCTTGCGGCGGGTGCTGCCGGCTTGCTCATGCGCATCTCCGCCCGCGACCGCTCTTCACTCGCCTTCGAGAGCTTCATGGCCACGGATTTGAGGTCCAGCAGCTCCTCGGTGAGCCCCTTGACCATGGCCTCCATCTCCCTCATCTTCTTCTCCAGGGCCGCGACCCGTTCGTCAACGGGAGCAAGGCTCCGGTCCTTGTCTTTTATTATCTCCATATCTGACTCCTCGGGGCTGGTCCGCCTCTCATACCTGTGGTGGGGCGGTGGGTGGCATTCAGGAGAGCCCTCATTGATTATCATGAATTATTCCCCTATAATAATTATGCTGCCAGTTGCGGCGGTTTTTTTCAAATTTCTCTCGCTTAATCCCACTCTCATGGAGTTGCAACCGAACACCCCGGTATTCCGGAACGTTTTTTTAAACCCACGATCCGGCGCATTTTCCAGTCTAACTGTGAGAAGAATTGAGATCCTTGAGTTTTTTTTCACTGGAGAAGAAAAGGTATTACCTGATCAGATCAACCTTTTTATACATGTCCAATCTGGCCACCACGGATCCGGAAATAGCAGATATAGTCAGGAAAGAGATGGAACGCCAGCGTGACGGCCTGGAGTTGATTGCCTCCGAGAACATGGTCAGCCGTGCAGTGCTCGAGGCCATGGGCTCTGTCATGACCAACAAGTATGCGGAGGGTTACCCGGGGAAACGGTACTATGGAGGGTGCGAGTTCTACGACATGGCAGAGAACCTCGCACGGGACCGGCTCAAGGAACTTTTCGGGGCAGAGCATGCGAACGTGCAGCCACACTCAGGCACCCAGGCAAACATGGCGGTCTATTTTGCCACCATGAAACTCGGGGACCTCATGCTCTCCATGAAACTCTCCCAGGGGGGCCATCTCTCCCATGGGTCACCTGTCAGCTTCACGGGTCAGTTCTACCGGGTTGCCCAGTATGGAGTAGACCCCAAAACAGAGATACTGGACTACGGGGTGGTAGAGGAGATGGCGCGGAAGGAGCGCCCGGCCATGCTGGTGTGCGGGGCCAGCGCATACCCGAGAACCATCGATTTCCGGGCATTCCAGGAGATCGCGGATGGAGTAGATGCCTACTGCATGGCCGATATCGCCCATATTGCAGGGCTTGTCGCCGCCGGGCTCCACCCGACATCTGTCGGGGTGACAGATTTTACCACTACAACCACCCATAAAACGCTCCGTGGACCCCGCGGGGGCGCTATCATGTGCAATTCCGAGTATGCCCAGATAGTGGACAAGGCGGTCTTCCCGGGTATGCAGGGCGGCCCCCTGATGCATACCATCACCGCAAAAGCCGTCTGCTTCAAGGAGGCGCTCCGGCCCTCTTTTAAGGAATATAACCGGCAGATTATCAGGAACTCAAAAGCCCTCGCCGAAACGCTCCATGAGAAGAACCTCCGGTTGGTTTCAGGCGGTACCGACAATCACCTCATCCTCCTTGACTTGAGCGACCTCGGCATCACCGGCCTTGAAGCTGAGGTTGCGCTCGGGCGGGCACATATCACGGTGAACAAGAACACCATTCCGAACGAGCAGCGCAGCCCCTTCGTGACGAGCGGCCTCCGGGTTGGCACTCCTGCCGTGACCAGCAGGGGCATGAAGGAGGAAGAGATGCGTCAGATCGGGGAATGGATCGGGACAATCCTCCGTGACATCCACAACGAGGGGGCTATAAGGAGGATCGGGGAGGAGGTTGTGTCCATGGCCGGAAAGTTCCCCCTCTACCCGGAGTGACATGATCCTCGATGGGAAGAAGGTGTCCGAGGCACGACTTGCACGGTTGAAGGAAGAGGTTGAAGCATCGGGCCTTACTCCCGAACTCGCCACAGTAATCGTAGGCAAAGACCCGGCATCGCAGATGTATGTCCGCATGAAGCACAGGGCCTGCGGACAGGTGGGCATCAGGTCAAGAGGTGTCGAACTCCCCTCGGACTCCACCACCGAGGAGGTACGCGAGCAGGTCGATAGGCTCAACCAGGACCAGGATGTCAGCGGGATCCTGGTGCAGCTTCCGCTCCCCCCGCATGTCGACACTCATCGCGTGGTGGAGACAGTCCTCCCCGAAAAAGACGTAGACGGTTTCCACCCCGCAAACCTCGGGCGTCTCTTCTCAGGGAACCCGATCTTCTCGCCCTGCACTCCGAGGGGGATCATGACACTCCTCCAGGAATACGGGGTCGAGCCGGAAGGGCTGCGTGCCGTGGTTATTGGGCGGAGTATAGAGGTGGGACGACCAATGGCCGCCCTCCTTCTCAATGCCAGCGCCACGGTGACGATCTGCCACAGCCGGACCCGCGAACTCCCTTCATTCACACGCCAGGCCGATATCCTGGTGGCGGCAGTGGGAAAAGCCCGTTTTGTGGAACCCACGATGGTCAGGGAGGGAGCGGTGGTCATTGATGTCGGCACGAACCAGGTAGACGGAAAACTGTGCGGGGATGTCGACTTTGACCGGGTCAGGGAAATCGCCAGTGCCATCACCCCGGTACCGGGAGGGGTAGGCCCGATGACGATTGCATCCCTCATGGAGAACACCTTCCTTGCGGCAAGGCTGCAGTCATGCACCGGTGCACGATAGGTGGGCTGACTGTTGGTGACGAATCCCCCGTCCGCCTGATGGGGGTGATCAACTGCAGCCCCGAGTCATTCTACTCAGAGTCCTATACCCCGGCGGGGGATGTCTTTTCGAAGGCCTGTCAGCTTGTCGAACAGGGTGCAGATATCATCGATGTGGGTGCGAGGAGCACCGCTCCCGGCGCCCCGCCACTCACCCGTGGAGAGGAGGCTGCAAGGATGGTGCAGGCCCTCTCGGTGCTTGAGGGATCAGGCATCCGGGTCTCGGTGGACACAATGGACCCGGCGGTCCTCGAGGCGTGCCTCGAATACGATATTGCTGCAATAAACGATATCTCGGGCCTCCTCAACCCCGAATACGCGGCAGGGGTGTCTGGATCTGGTCTCCCTGCACTCCTGATGGCATCGAAATGGGCGGTCGGCGACGCGTGCAGCCTGGATGAGACGCACCGGGCCCTCTCGATGGTGGAGACCAGGGCGCACGCATCCGGCGTGACCGAGTACGTCCTCGATCCGGCAATCGGCCTCTGGCAGGCCAGCCGCACGGCAGATCTTGATTGGGAACTCTGCCGGCAGTTCAGGCAGTTCTCTGTATACCAGCGCCCACTGCTTGCCGCAGTTTCGCGCAAGTCCTTTCTTGGAAACCTTGTAGGAAAACCACCTGCAGGCAGGCTCGCGGCATCAATCGCCATGGCCTCGCTTCTGGTCTGCATGGGTGCAGATATCGTCCGAACACACGATGTCGCCGAGACACACGATGCCATCCTCGTCGCCGAAAAGATGAGGCGGTGGCAATGAATTCTTCCTTCACCACA
>DUGV01000125.1 GCA_013331225.1 Methanolinea sp. | reverse complement strand
TTCGAATCGCGCCCCCTTTCCGAAGGTGCCCGTCTCCTTTATCGAGATATCCGTGATTGCCAGCATCTGTCGTGAGAGGAAGAGAGAATGTGCCTTGTGGATACCGTGACCCCACTCAAAAAGAGACGGTTTATCCTTGTCAGGGATTCCAATGCCGTCATCCTCGTATGTAATGGAGAGGTCCCCATCCTTCTCTCTTGAGATTACCCGGATGGAGGTAACTTTCTTTCCGTGGATAATGGAGTTCTCAAGGAGCGTGGAGAAGATGCGCCCGCAGTCGCGATCAGTGAAAACCTCGATCCCCCTGACATCCGAAAAGAACCGTATATGGGCCATTTTCTGCAAGGGAAGGGCCCGGCTGAGAATATCTTCGAGGGAGTACCACCCCGGTGCCCTGATCTCTTCTCCCAGGTATTCTTCGAGGAGGTTGAGGTGAAAACGAAGGTTTTCAAGTATTAGTGCCTCCTCATCCAGGAGTTCCCTGAGCATTCCTGGGTTTCCTGCCTGCCTCATCTTCTTCAGGCTATCGATTGCAAGAGAAAGCTGGTTCTGGGAAAACCTTCGAAACAACGTATTCAACTGGGAAGACTGCCGGCAGGCTCTTGCATACATAGGGTCGATCCCTTCCTGCGGATGTTGAGGCGTATCGCTCGCGGTCTCCGCAACACGGGCTACCCGGAAAATAATCCCCGCACCAAAGTTCCCTGACTGGAATACCAAGGGGACGATCTTTTTCGTCAGTTTCCACGTGATGCATCCAAGCGTGAGGCGCCCCGTACTCTCAGCACCACTGCTTTCAGGCAAACTCTTCAGTAGTTGGCAGGTGTCCTCGTCGAAGAGTGGTGCAAGAGGTGTGTGTAGGGCTTGGAATCCCATTATTTTTTCTGGTGCAGTATCGAAGAGGAGGAGGGCATTCTCATTGATCTCCTGGATCACCATATCAGAATCAAGGATAAGGATGCAATCGTTCGTGCAGTTTATGAGATGTTTCAGCGGCAGGTGTTCACGGAGATAGAAAAGCTTTGCGGGACCCAGTTTCCTGATGGTTGCAGCGCCGGAAAAAACCAGGGAATTGAGGTATTTCGAGGCAGTACTCCGGTTGATCCCAAGCTCCTGTGCTACTTCTTCGATTGTAAGCCCTTTTGGGTGCAGCAGCAGCAGCTCCCTGATCCGGTCGATATCCCCCCTGTCTGCCATTCATACAACCAGTTTGCAGGTCAGTAACTCAATACTCTATACCAGTAACTACAGACATTAATGTGCAACTATTTTAAGCATTGGTTTTGTTGATGAAAGAGACAAATATTTATATATGTAAAAATTGAATTTCAATTATCTCTTCGCGTTTCCTCATCGGGTCCATTCTTTGAGGGATAGCACCCGGAACATCGGGTGCAGACAAGAGAGTGGTGCATCACTGGATATATTATTAGCATAACTGTATCGTGTGGAGGTTCCCCAGCATGTCAAAATTTTCCGGCGGGTTTTCCCGGATGAAAATCGGGACAAAGATCCTTATCATATGCCTGGTGCTTGTGACAGTCCCAACGCTCATTCTTGGACTGGTCGCATATTCCAATTCCAGCGCAGCAATATCAGAACAGGTCGACGTCCTTCTTGAAACCCAGATTGGTGACGTAGAAAAAATGACGGCCAATACCTATGAATTGGCGCAACAGAAGCTGAATGGAGACTTGAATGTACTCCGGCAGACTTTCTATGCATATGGCACTCCCAGTGTAACTGATGGGAAGCTTGTGCTTTCAGGTGGGAGTCGGAGTACTTTTGTCATCAATGATAACAACGAAATTGTTGATCAGATTGAGCAGATCACCGGTTCCAAGGCCACCATTTTCCAGAAGATGAATGGCCAGGCCATACGCATTTCCACGAATGTTGTTGGAACCGATGGGAAGCGGGCTCTTGGAACCCCCGTTTCCGATGCGGTCTACGATGCTGTGATCCGTAAAGGTGAGACGTTCTATGGTACGGCAGATGTAGTAGGTAAGACGTATATCACTGCCTATGAGCCGATTAAGAGTGCAAGCGGTGAAATTATAGGGATACTCTTTGTAGGGGTACCTGAAGATACTACATATGGATCCCTAAAGGAGGAAGTAAACAGCATCACACTCGGTGAAACGGGATATGTCTATATAATGGACAGTAAGGGAATACTCATTTCTCACCCCACACTTCAGGGCCAAAACCTTGGTGATCAAGACTTCGTCAAGTCCATGATCGCAAACAAGGATAATGTTCAGGACAAGCCAGCAAAGATTGCATATATCTGGGAGGGGAAAGATGCTGTTGCCTACTATATGTATTTCCAGCCCCTCGACTGGATAATCGCGTCACGGGTCAACCCCACAGACTTCACAAGGCCAATCGACGATATACGCAATGCGATCATCATCATCCTGGTGGCAAGTATCGCCATCGGTGCCCTCGTCTCAATCCTGTTCGGAAGATCCATTGCCCGGAGAATGGGCAATCTTGTGAACCTTGGCAACCAGGTCAAGGAAGGGGAGATCAATGCTGCGTCGAGGATCCTTGAGGCAGAATCCGGGAATGATGTGGGCGGGGACGAGATAAGCGAGGTTACAACTGCCTTTAAAGGGGTGGTAAAGACCATACAGCAGTTCTCTGATGAAGTCGCGACAGTGAGCGTGGCAGCTTCTGATGGTCGTCTGGATATCAGAGGTGACGAGTCGAAACTTAAAGGAGATTATGCAAACCTCATCAAGGGCTTGAACGAGACGCTCGATGCAGTTATCGGCCCGTTGAACATTGCGGCACTCTACGTCGAGCGTATAAGTAAAGGGGACATCCCGGAAAAGATAACGGACTCCTACCAGGGAGATTTCAACAAGATTAAGAATAATCTGAACCAGTGCATTGAGAATATCAATTCCCTTGTAGAAGAGTCAAATATGCTATCGATTGCCGCAGTGGAAGGAAAACTGGGCAAGAGAGGGAATGCGGATAAGTTCAAAAACCGCTACTGGGAGATTATTGCCGGGATTAACAAGACCCTTGACAATGTAGTTGGTCCCCTAAATGAAGGGATGCGGATATCCGACGAATTTGCAGAGGGAAATTTCAAGGCCCGGTTCAATGATGATATCAAGGTGCATGGGGACTTTAAGAAGTTTAAAGAGGCCCTGAACAACATCGGCATCCAGGTCTCGAAAGCCCTTGAACTGGTGAACCAGCAGATCTCCGAACTCGGTGCGAGTGCGGAAGAAGCAAACGCCAGCATCGAGGAAGTCTCCGCAGGATCCGCACAGGTTGCCAAGAACTCCGCTGCGGTCAGCGGAAATGCTGAACAGAGCAGTCACGGCATCAATGAAGTGCTCAAGGCGATGGAGGATCTCTCAAAGACAATCCAGCAGGTGGCCACCAAGGCAGAGGCGGTCTCCGCACTGGTGCAGGAGTCCAATGATTATTCGAGGAAAGGAATTGATCTTGCCAGGAAGACCGAGAACGGCATGAATGGAATCACCAAGTCCTCGAATGAAGTGAACACCATCATCCTTGAGATCAAGTCCCAGATGGACAGGATAGGGGAGATCGTAAACCTGATCACTGACCTTGCCAACCAGACCAACCTCCTGGCTCTGAATGCCGCCATAGAGGCAGCCAGGGCGGGAGATGCAGGGCGTGGCTTTGCGGTGGTGGCCACAGAAGTCAAGTCGCTTGCCGAGGAGTCAAGGACCTCTGCAGAGAAGATTGCGGAGATGATTGGAAATCTGCAGAAGCAGACCCAGACTGCTGCCGAGACAGTTGCGGTCTCCAATGCCGAGGTCAGGGAAGGAAGCGATGCGCTGAAGGAGACGCTTGAGAATTTCAATAAGATCGTCGAATCGATCGACCAGATCAGCAGGAACGTCACCGAGGTGGCAGCCGCGTCCGAGGAGCNNCAATACCGCGAAAGAAGCTACAGACGCTGCTGCAGTCAGCGAAGAGACCGCAGCTGCAATCGATCAGATCACCAAGGTCATCGGCAACGTCAACAATATCGTGGTAAAGGTCTCGAACGAAGTCTCAAAGTTCAAAATTTAATTGGTGAGGCCATGACCATGACAAAGAACGCAAGCGAAGAACAGGGGGCTGAAGCGGCCATCGCTTCCGCACGCAGAAGCCAGCAGGGAGCTGCCGCCGGAGGCAGTACAGGAACTCTTCAGGTGGTGGAATTTCTCCTGGGCAAGGAGTATTTTGCCATCGATCTCTTCGATGTCAAAGAGGTGGTAGAGTATACCACCATTACGAAACTTCCGAACACCCCTGCGTTCATCAAGGGGATCATCGACCTCAGGGGTGAGATCACCACGATTGTCGATCTCAAGCAGCGGATGCGTATCACAGAAGAGTCGGACCAGCCCGAGGAGAACTGCAGGATTATTGTCCTTGACGAGAAAAACACCAAGTCAAAGATTGGGATAATGGTGGACGATGTCCTCTCGGTCTCGACGTTTGAGATGAAGAACGTGGATACCAAGTCCGCATCGGAGCTTGGTGACGAGATGTCGATCCTTGGCATCATTAAAAAGAGTGTCAGGGACAAGGAGAAGGACAAGGAGACGAACGAACTCATTATCTGGATCGACATCAAGCAGCTTCTCAAAGATATCGACAAGCACATGTGATGCGGGCCCACCACTCTTTTTAGTCCATTCTTCACTTTTTGCGATTGATCCAGGTCCTCTTCGTTCTTTCTGCAAGATTGAAAAACGGCGAAAAGTCCTTTATCCGTGCACTGCGAGGAGTCCAGAATTCATTCCATGTCGGAAACCGGGGCATTGCATCCCCCACCACATAATTCCTCACAGAAAATAGTTTTAAAAACCCAAGTTACGAAAAGCCAGCAGGGAAACCAACCAAACGTGAGGGAACTTCTCATCGAGCAATACAACGCATGTGTCTGGATTGTCGCTATTCGCACCCATTAAAAGCGAATGCATATCAAGAGATCAATACCAAAATGAGGGTACGGCAGTTGGGGGGTGAGCACGGAAGCAATGGATGTTGCCAACAGGAGGATATCGGATCAACTGCATCTCATGGGGCAGATCCTCGAAATACTTGACGAGAACCCGTTCAAGGTCCGTGCATACACCCGCGCCGCTGAACTTATCGGGAGGCTTGCAACTCCCGTTGCAGACATCTCGCTGGAGGAACTCGAGTCTATCGAGGGGATTGGGACCGCTATCGCACAGAAAGTCAGGGAGATGGTCGAGGACGGGACGTTCCGCGAACTCGAAGAAGTCAAAGGCAGAGTCCCCCCGGGCCTTGTTGAGATGCTTGCCCTCGAGGGGGTAGGACCAAAGACCGTGAGGGTACTCTGGAAGAAGCTTCATGTCGAGACCATCGAAGACCTCGAGAAGGCAGCCCGGGGTCATCGTATCCGGGCCCTGAAGGGGTTTGGCGAGAAGAAGGAGCAGGGCTTTCTCAAAGCGATTGCGAATGCCCGGCGCCGCCAGTCCGACATGAGAATGACCCGGCAGGAAGCGGACATGGTAATCGGCGAGGTCAGACAGGCGATGTCGGAGGGAACGTACGAGGTTGCGGGAAGTTATCGCAGGGGCAGGAGCACGATAGGCGACATCGATATTGTCACAGTCGAGAGCCCCTCCCATCTTAACAGGCGACTTCGGAGCATCGCAGACGAGATGATTGACGAAGGCGAAAGGAAGAGCTCGTTCTGGTGCCGTGGTTCGAGAGTAGATGTCAGGTATACTCCTTCGTCCACGTACGGCTCCATGCTCCTCTACCTCACGGGTGCGAAGGCCTTCAACATCCGCCTCAGGGAGATCGCGCTTGGGAAGGGATGGCGGCTGAACGAGTATGGAATCCGCGACCTTGCCCGAGGTACTGTCCATGAATTCTCCCGCGAGGAGGATATCTTCGCATTCCTCGGGATGGACATAATTCCCCCGGAACTCCGCGAAGACTGGGGCGAGATCGATGCTGCCCTTTCGCACCGTCTTCCTGCTCTGATCGAGGGGTCCCATGTGAGAGGGGACCTCCATGTGCACAGTTCCTGGAGTGACGGGAGCATGGATCTCGAGGCTCTCGCCCGTGCAGGAGAGGCGTGTGGGTATAGCTATCTCCTCTGTACCGATCACTCGTCATCTCTCGGGGTTGCCCGCGGACTCGACGAATCCGCACTCAAGCGGCAGTCGCACGAGATTGAAATGGTGAACCGCGCCACCTCCTGCCAGATTCTCCATGGAGTCGAGGTGGACATCCTTGCAGACGGGACAACCGGGCTTCCCTCCCGGGTTCTCAAAGATCTCGATGTGGTCGTCGGATCGGTGCACTCGGCATTTACCCAGGAGACCGATCTGATGACACGGCGCGTCCTCTCCGCTATCGGGAATGAACATGTTGATATCATCGGCCACCCTACCGGGAGACTGCTTGGCCAGCGGGAGGCATACGCGATCGATATGCAGCGGGTAATCGAATCTGCAGCAGAGACAGGTACGGCACTCGAATGCAATGCTTCACCTTACCGGATGGACATCGATGATGTTCACATCAGGGAGGCCGTGAACCACGGGGGTTTTATCTCGATCGGCACCGATGCCCATGGCCCCGGCGACCTTGCCTGGATGAATTACGGGGTGCGGCTCTGCCGGAGGGGATGGGCAGGACCCGGGAATGTAATCAATACCCTGAATATGCATGATCTGCTGGAGTGGGCATCATGATCCGGTGGCTGTATGAACGAAGGCTTCTTTCAGGGCTCTCGGTCCTCCCTGCCCAGATCTGCTTCATGATAACGGGAGATGACGTGGAAGAGGCGCCAGGCAAGCTGGTCGAAGTCACGCGGTGGTGCGTGGAGATTTCGGAGGCGGTTGCCCACGCAGGCAGGGCACCTGGCGTGAAAGGTGGGCCAGGCGGGATCACGGGGGTGACATTCCATATAAGCACCCGGGGCAGGGAGGAGGGATTCTCCAGCATCGGCAGAATCAGGGAGGTTGCCGGCTTTGCACGACTCACCCTGC
>DUGV01000052.1 GCA_013331225.1 Methanolinea sp. | reverse complement strand
CCAGCAAGCCCGGAAACGTCGCGTGGAACGCCAGCATCGCAACGAGCCCGTGGGTGATGCTATCCACGATTCCCCCAGCGGCAGGTAAAAGAGCGCGAATAATCGTTCATGGCCGGATCTCCACTCAGGTGAAGAGCGGCCTCACCGGTCAGGTTGCCTGACCAGCACCATGGTAAGGTTGTCATTGCTCCCATTCTGGAACGCTTCGTACACCAGCTTGCGGCAGGCACCCTCCAGGTCATCGCCTCTCTCCCTCACGATCTCGGAGATCCGGTCGTCTGTAACGAACTCGCTGATGCCGTCCGAGCAGAGGATCAGAAACCCGGGAGGAAGTACTGCCTCGTGCATCCCGGCACCGGGATCATGGAGAACGGGTGAGTCCTGAATATCGTTGGGATCCGGTCCTTTGTTCTCTCCTGGTGGGACCGGCATGAAAAAGACCTTGCGCTGGCCAGGGCTGCTCACCAGGCACTCACCGCCTGGTCCCACGATTGCAAGCGTCATGGCCACCGCAGGGGGATCAGCCACGGGGTTTGACTCGTGCGAGTGGAAGAGCGCATCGTCTGCACGGGCCAGGAAGGATTCCGCCATGTCTGCCAGCGAACCGGCATATACGCTTTCGCCGCTGCAGAGGGCGCTGATGGCCACCTCGGCCGCACTGGGTCCTTCCGGGGATCCGCCCATTCCTTCCGCAACGGCAAAGAGATGTATGCCGCCCACCTCCCTCGCCATGCAGGCGTCCTCGTTCCTCTCCCGCAGGCCTTTCTCCGAATGGGCGTGGTACGAAGGGGCTGACATGCTCTCTTCAACACACTCGGAGCGAAAACCAGATAAAAGTACCGAATGCCGGCACTTGCACAGGAAATATGCCCCAGCCAGTATTACTAAGTAGCACTGGAAAGGGGTGATTTTCCGAAGTTTTAAGTACTTATATATAAGAGATCCCATGTGGAGAGGATCACAACCATGACCATAGATACTGAACTCTCGAGGATTGGAATCTCGCTCCCGAAGAACCTCCTCGATAAATTCGACGAGATCATCAATTACCGCGGGTATTCATCCCGTTCCGAGGGCATCCGGGATGCCATACGCAACTACATCACCTATTATAAATGGATGTCGGACGTGAAAGGGGAGCGCCAGGGAGTGATAACCATGATCTACGACCACGAACAGAGAAACCTCCTGGCGACGCTCACCGATATCCAGCACGAGTTCATGGGCATCATCCAGGCATCGCTCCACTCCCACGTGACCCACGACAAGTGCCTGGAAGTGGTGCTGGTCAGGGGCGATGGATCAGAACTCAAGACCCTGGCTGAGCGCCTCATGTCCCAGAAAGGGGTAGAGTCGGTGAAACTCACCACCATCCCGATAACCGACTAGCCCCCGCCCTCGCAACTCTGGTCCGTGTGGGATATCGCGTCCTGGAACCCCGTCGCTGAGAGGAATTCCCGTTCCTTATTCAGCCGGTCCATCAGGTCTTCTTTTGTGGTCCTGGCACGTTCACCCGCGACACCTGCAGGGACCAGCTGGTCGACCCGGTAACGCAGGTGGGTCGAGTCCAGTTCCGCGAATAATCCGCCCATCCCGTTCTCTAGGGCAATGACCCGGCCCGTGGTCCCTGTCCTCGGATAGCGAACCCGCATCCCTACCTCTACTTCATCAGCCTGCATACACACTCTCCCGAGCTTGGAAACTATAAAACTCTTCCCGGCGAACGGGGTAGTGATGGAATGCGAACTGAACCGGGTGGAGAAACGCTATTTCCATGGGACCCACCGCACGTGTACACCCAAAGAGACCGAAAAGATGGCCCGCCCCCTGATGAAGTCCATCGGGGCCGGCCCGGTCAGGGACATCACCAGGAGTGACCGCGTGGGGATCCCGTGCTGCGTCTCCTCCCGAAGCCGCATCCCGCGGGGGGGGACAGGGGTCCACCCCGGTATGGGGCTGGACCTTCCCCTGGCAAGGGTCTCTGCGATGATGGCGGCAATCGAGAGGTTCTCGGGAGAATACCACGGGGACCAGATGGTGTGTGCCAGCTACGAGGAGGCGGGGGTTGCCAGGGCAGTCGACCCCGAGTCGCTGATCCTCCCGAGGCCGCTCGAGCAAGGCGAAAAGCTGCACTGGACACCTGGCGCAGACATCATGAACTGCGAACAGGTCATGGTCCCGAGCAACGCCGTTTTCTTTCCCTACGACACGCTCGGTATGACCATGCCCCTCTTCCAGAGCGACCCCTCGGGCCTTGCGAGCGGGAACGTGCGCGAGGAGGCCATCCTTCACGGGCTCCTGGAGCTCCTCGAACGGGACGCGATGAGCCGTGCGGAGAGGAAGAGGGACATGGGAAAGAGGCTCGTCTTGGATACGGGTGGGCCTGGACGGGCGCTCCTGGACCGGTTCACCTCGGCAGGCGTGGCAATTCACCTCTGGCTCCTCGAAGGGAGGACACGGGTCCCGGTGGTTGCCGCTGCTGCAGACGACCAGGTCACGAGAGATCCTGCGCTCCTGATGATGGGTTCAGGGTGCCACACCGATCCCGAGATCGCGGCAGCCAGGGCACTGACCGAGGTGGCGTTCAGCCGTGCCGCGTATCTTCGCGAAGGGACCACCTCTTCCCACCGGGAGATGCTCCTCTCGAGGGCGGGGTACGAACGAATGAAACGGATCAACCGGGAGTGGTTTGCCGAAGCACCGGAAATCCCTGTCTCTTCTCTCCCTGATGCGAGCTCACAGTTGATTGACGAAGACATATCGCTCATCATTGACGATTTGCGTCCAGGCGTTGAGCGGGTGTGCGTGGTCGACCTCCCCAGGACAGCGGTCCCGGTCGTCCGGGTGGTGGTCCCCGGCCTCGAGGTCTCGCACCTCCACAAGGACCGGAAGGTAAGGCAGCAGGGTTAGCGGCGCCCAGGGACCATTCAGATCATCACTCTTTTCAGGAGCCGGGCAGTCCTCCTGGTGCTCTCCCTTTCCGGCACGTCCGGGATTTCCGGAGTCCGCCCTTCCTTCAGCACGGCAAGGATGCATGCGATCGCATCGCCGAGGGAGGGACCATATCCGCCCTCCAGGAGCAGTGCCAGCGGCTGGTGGCATGTATCCCTGATAAGAGCTGCCAGGAGCCCGAAATCTGCCGGGGTGAGCCTCATTCCCCCCTTTGGATCGTCTTCCAGGGGATCCTGGCCTGCGGAGACGATCACGACGTCCGGGTGGAAATGCGAGAGGGCGTCTGAGAATACCTCTGAGAAGATGAGAGCATAGTCGCCGATCCCTCCGCCGGCGGGAAGAGGGGCGTTCAGGTTGAAGCCCCGGCCCCTTCCCTCGCCGATCTCGTCTATCCACCCGCTCCAGGGAAACACGTTCTGCTGGTGGATGGAACAGAAGAGAACCCTGTCGCTTGAGTAAAATATCTTCTGGGTGCCGTTCCCGTGGTGGAGGTCCCAGTCCACGATTGCGACCCGGTCGACGCGCTCGAGCGCCCAGGCTGCCGCCACCGCCGCGTTGTTGAAGAGGCAGAACCCCATGGCCTTGTCAGGTTCGGCATGGTGACCCGGTGGACGTATCAGGGCAAAGCAGTGTTCGCCCTCCAGCGCGAGGCGCGTGGCGGCAATCGCCGATCCGGCGGCATACAGGGCGACCTGGTAAGAGTCCTCGGTGATATAGGTATCCATGTCCAGGTAGCGCCGTCCCCCGTACCCGCACAGCTCCTCGATCATCCGGATGTGCCGGGGATGGTGCACGCGGGCAAGGTCATCGTACGACGCCTCTTCCACCGGCCTTACCTTGTAGTTCTTCGGGATGCACTCAAGCGCCCGGGTCAGGCGCCGGCTGTTCTCATCGTGCCAGCCCAGGTCGTGACGGGTGAACTCCTCTCCAAAAATGACGGAGCACCTGGGTGCCATTCACCCGACCTGCAGCCCCTGCATGACCGCAGTTTCCGGGACGTCGATCTCCCGGCCGGTGCCCTCGATGCGGTACCTGCCTGCCGCCTTTACCTCGTAGGGAGAGCCGGTGGTCGAGTAGGGGACGATGAATTCCCCATCGGTGCTGGCCTGCTTATAGGTAAACGTCCTTCCCGTGTTGGACACCAGGTCAAGGGCGATGACCCCCGTGCCCTGGATCCGTGCGCCCGGCACGTACTCGAATACCTTCACGTACTTGATATCCCAGCCGGCACCCGCCGGAACAACGTTTGTGGGGGACTCGTGTACCAGGCGGTAATGTTTGAGCGCGGGGACGTTATCGATCGGCGTGAGGAGGTTTGATGAGAGGACCATCGCACGGGTCCCGGGTGCGGCATTCTGGTTGTAGGCCTCGGCAGCTGCCCTTGCAACCGCAGTATCCATCATCTGCGCGGCCGTCGCTACCGGGTAGGAAGACAGCCTGTCGTCGACCTCGACATAGTAGGCCTGGCCTCCCGCAACCATTGAGCCGTCGAAGTTGTGGAGCCGGGCAATCATGGTGTTGAAATACGATGCATCATAGAGGGAGACCGCGCTGTAGGACCCCTGGGGTCCCTGTTCTGGCGCAAGCACGGTCTTGACGTATGGGGCCTGGCCCGCACTCGAGTTATACCAGGTCGCCATGGCCCAGAACTTTCCG